>JAPORV010000206.1 GCA_026710055.1 Aestuariivita sp. | reverse complement strand
TCGGGTCGGGTGCTGTTGAGGCCGCGAACAAAGTTCTGGTCACGACCCGGATGAAGCGCTCTGGTCAGAGCTGGGGGCGAGACGGTGGTCAAGGCGTTCTGCGCATCCGAGCCTTATGCAAGTCCAATCGCTTTGATCGGGTTTGGAAGGACTTGGTACCACGCTTCAATCGCCAAGGCAACTGGGTGCCCACATCGCCCGCCAATGACAATCGTGCTATTCGCGTTGCGCTGGCAGCTTAGGGAGACAACATAGGGTACAAAAGTTAGTACACCATACAAGAATCGCACTCATCCAGATTGATGCACAGGGTGTCTTGCCCATTTCCGGTTGCAGCGACGGAGAGATTGCGTACTAGGGTCGTTTTGCTGGCACCGCCTTTCTGGGCGGAGATCACGATTTTTTCATCTGCTCAATGTTTTTGTACACGAATATATACGTAAATAAGTAGATATGCGATAGTGGAAATGTGTATGTTAAATTTTAATTATGTAAACGAATATTAGTACGGATATCATGAAATATGGCCCCACTTGCTGCAAGAAGTTGGCACATCTCATTGAAAATTGGCCGTAAATTTTCGGGATCGTCAATGGTTAAGATGAGTGCAAAAGGAACACCATCATTGGGGAACGTGTCTTCTGCTCGAATAAGACTTTCTATTTGCAAACGCCAATTTGAAGTTTCGCCTCTGAAAGTAAATATTGATTCGTATTTCTTGACGGGCCACCATTTTAATCCATGTTCAATTAAAGCTTTTTCTTTTGTTCCCCAATTATGTAAAGGTTTAATTTGATTGACGTAACTTGGATTGCCGTCTTTACGAGTAATTTTCGATTGCCTTTGACTAAGTTTGGCATCAAGGTTAACACGAACAAATTCGTCACCAAATGCTGAATTTAGTGGTGGTGCGTAAACCAAGGTCATACGTGCTCGTCCTGAACACCTTCCGTATTGATCAACAAGGCTTCGAGGCCATGAAAAGTCAAAACGTAAAATTGATGGTTTTGCTTGACCAATGGTTAATCGGCTTTGAAACACCATTGTAATTTGATGGTCATCTGTTTCAAGCATGTGATTGCTTGCGAAAGGTTGGCCAAATCCTGCGAACTGACGTGCGATCTGACGAAATGCCTTCAGGCGACTTTGTAACGGAGTAGGCATGCAAGTGTGATGGAGAAGCATCGCCCGCAAGCATTCTAATGACAGTTTATTTTGAGTTGCGACGTCAAGATTGGCAAGAATGCGCGTAACCAAAGGAGCGGCAAAACTTGTTCCGGTTACTGGTTCTTGGCAGCCATTGGACCCAATGGAAAATAAACCGCTGGATTCATCCATAGTGCCCCCATACGTCGCAACATCGGGTTTTACACCAACTCGAAGACCTGGTCCGCGGGTTGTATAGCGGGTTGGTGCTCCAGCGAGCTCATTTGTATCTGGTGGATTTAAAGCTCCAACAGTAATTGATCGTACACTTTCGGCGGGTTCTTTAATAGTATCTGTCTCAACTCGAGCGGCAAGATAATTCAGTGCGTTACGCGGGCGTTTTGGCCATGCTTCTCTTGCTTGATCAGCCTTGAGATTTCCAGAAGAATTGATAATAAGAACGTCGTATTCATCGGCAATTGCATCTAATTGCTCGGCATAGGGGCCATAATATTCGACGTCAGAAACAGCGTTAATTGACAAATTAAATATTCTAACTCCTTTGGATCTTGCTTCGACAATTGCTTGTTCCATTTCTCGAATAAAATCTGAAAAACCATTTTGGTATTTACGCCAAAACAAATGTTCTTTTGGATACAAGGGAATATCGTAAATCTTGCACCCATCAAATTCTGGAATAATGCCAGGGTTGTTTATTTTTTGTCCGGCTGTCAGCAGGCCGGCTACTTTTGTGCCGTGATCAACATTACATTCAGATTGTGATAAATAATCGAAACGATCAATAACCCACGGATCAAGGATTGAGCCAATACCTGAATCTATAACTCCAACAGCAGGATAACGGGTCTCTGTTTTTGGATTTGGAATTTCAATTTTGTGAATTTTAGATTGTGATTTGTTTTCATCAGCTAGTGTTTTTTGATCAGTTAGATTCAATTGCATGGGGAGATGAATGCGGCGGACGAGTGGATGGTGAGCAAGGGCGACAAGAGCATGTTCGTGACGGTCTGGGTCGACGTCTATCAGCGGAGTTTGTGGTATAAAGCTTTGAGGTAAAATCTTTGTATCGGTGTTGCCAAGAAAAGCAATGGCCTCATGGTCATTACGTGTTAGTTGTAATTCCAATACGGGCGCTGTGCCTGATTGCTGTAACGGCATTGTTATTGCTCCATTACCGAGTGTCAGCAATATAGATTTTAAGTTTTGGCGCAACTCGTCATCAACAATGTCGAGCGTAACGGGTGTTTCAAAAAGGTCTATCAGATATCCGGATATTGTTTTTGGGTCATGAAATGCTTGTATTGCAGCCATAACCGAAAATGTGCGTTTGTCAACAGGTGATGGAATTTCAATTGATTGAATTGCGCCGACTTCAAGACGAGCACGACTGGGAGCTTTATAAGGGTTGTTAGTCTTTTTTGGTGTAAATATCCTTACAGTGTTCTCGGCTTGAAGAATGCGATGACGAAGTACAGGAAAGTTTCGCAATGAAATATAAAAATAGAGCGTGCCAATTGTGTCTGCGCCAACGCAGGGAAATTGATTTTTTTCGAATAATGCTTGATTGGGACGGTAGGACTTTGCAAGCGAATCTTCATGCATTTTTACTTTTATATAGGCGGATTTATGCCCATTTTTGATGATTGCAGTTTCTGCACGGTCAATTGACGCGACTAGTTTTTCTTTATGTTTTTGAAAAGCTTGGTCGGAATCCTCAAAGAAATCTCTATTGGGTCCTGATTTTCCGGGTTCGGGAGCGCGAAGAAAAGATTGATCGTTTAAGATAATTTGTACGGGATTGTTTGGCATTAACATGTGTCCCCGTTTTGTAATTCCATCTTTCTTTTGATGGAGCTGATTTGGGGTTGTGAGTATCCCGTAGCACGGGCGATGACCTCTTGAGTTATGTCAAAATCCGGATCATTCGTAATATGCCAAATGAATTGTTTTGGGTTTGAAGCAAGATGATGGAGTGGCGTGTTTTCACCACGGTTTGGTAACCGAGTTGCAACTTTCATCAGAGATTGAAATAAATTTTGCGCGGTTTTTTCACTTTTTGTGAGTGCCATAGTTCGTTTCACGGAGGCACAGATGCGTTCTATGTCTGCACCGGAATAACCATCTAAACAATAAGCAAATATTTGGATGATTTCTGGCGTTCCCTTTATAGGGAGAAGAAATTGTGCAATAAGTGCATTGAGAGCATTTTGATCAGGTTTATCGATATGAACCTGAGTTTCAAAGCGACGCCAGACGGCGGGATCAAGCAGACCATCATGGTTTGTAATTGCAATTGTCACACCACAATTTTGCCGCTGATCCAGATTCTGGAGGAGGGTGTTAACAACTCTTTTGATTTCACCAACTTCATGTGGATCATCGCGGAGTTTTGCAATTGCATCAAATTCATCAAGCAAAAGTACACATGCGTAGCGGTTGGCAAAGTCGAAAAGATGCGCAATGTTTTGGGCAGTTTTGCCAAGGAACGATGAAATTAGTCCATCAATGCGGGCGGTGATAAGCGGTAGAGAAAGACGGGCTGCGATATAGTTGGCTGTTAAAGTCTTTCCAGATCCAGGAGGGCCATAGATTAAAAGTGTTCGTGTTGGTTCAATGTCGACTTCTTTAAGTGTGGTGGCATTTTCCCATTCTTCAATGAGTCCATTTATGGCAAGTTTCACATTGGTAGCTAGTATTGGGAATTTAAATGAGCCGTCATCGAAATTAATGGTACAAAGTTGAGCGCCCGTCTCGCGATCAACAGGCGGATAAGTTTCCGGGGTCAAGCGTTCGCCGGTAATTAAGGTCCGTGAAAGTTTTACATGAGTTGGTTGTAATTTTTTTGTTGTCGATGCTGTGTGCAATAAAGCGTTAATTGTTTTGACTTCATTTGTGTTTTTGGTTTTCTCTAAACGTGTTCGGAGACGAATAACTTGTTGTTCAAAAGCATCACGATCACCAGTTAAGCCGATACGAATAAGGCTTTGAATGACTGAGAAATGTTCCACCTATATACTCAATTTATATAATTTAAAATGTTAAATTATGTTAGATATATCAAAAAATGTTCAAAAACAACAAATTTTATATTAATTTTCATTAATTTTATATAAAAATTTTGATTTTTATTAATAAGCCTAATAAGTTTATTTTCATCCTAGTAATATTTTGACGTCTTCAATTTTTCTTCTTCTTCAACGATCTTTTTCGACAACCACGTTATAAAGTCCAAGGCTCAATTTTCTGTGTGTTCACGTTGAAGCGTTTGACTCAAATACAAAGCCGTTTTATTGTTGAAGAATCGTGTGCCAGATAAATATTTCTTCACTCCATCACTGCCAAATGTCTTGCGGAAGTGACCGCTGGCTACAAGCGGATTCAAGGCCGAATAATCAAAGTCAAGCATGGATTTTGAAAGATCTGCTGGATTTATTTGATTTGCCGAGATCTATTGCTTGAATTGTTCAATACGTTTTTTTAGGAGATAAACCTCATTGCGGTTCATTTCCACCTCGCAGCATAAAACTTCTTTTGCGTTTTTTTGCTGGCATCTGACTGCAATTGCGTTCGTAGTGATTTGTACGATTACTCCGGCGACCAGATCAACAAAAATTCCTATCCCCGTGATTGTCTCATCGGTAATTTCGCCATTAGTTGTAGAGTAAATTTTCCGTGCTTATTCTTGTTAAAATATATTTCACACAAACGATATGAGGATTACTAAGACAACTTGACCGCATACAATATGATGATTTTTTATTCAATCTAAACACAACATGATGCTTTATGTCAAATTATCTTAGTAAGTCCCAACGATATGCTGTTTTTATTTTGCAATTATTTGGAGATTATATACTTAGGTAAACAAACTACCAAATATAGAAAGTAATCAGCAAATTTCTGATTATTTACACCACTTATAGTTTTTTTTATTTAAGTATAAGCCCCAATTATTTTAATGAAAAGACGAAAAATGAAGTGCACTCCCGGTTTATGGAGTGAACAGCTAATCAAAAGAGGAGCTCGGAAAACGAAAAATGAGGTCCAGAATTTAGGAGATTATGGAAAGGATATAGCGGATCAAGTTATGATCAAGGCACAGAAAAACGTGTCACGTTTCATGGTGGTTATAGGTAACACAGGAATTGCAGGAGATAATAAAAATATACAAGATATAAATCCGGGCACGGGTATTTTGGTGCAACTTAATAATTCGGATTTTGGTATATTGACGGCCGCGCGCGTGTTGAAACGGGGAGATAATAGGAAGAATTGTGCCAGTGTCGGAATATTCATTCTATTAGAAAACTATAAACAAAATGACAAAGTTACAACTATTATTTTCATATATTTACGCAATTTAAAAAATTATTTTTCGTAAAATTTCTACACTAAAATTGAGGTCTTAATGTTATGTTTGGAACATTTTTTTCTACTTTTCTCAAAGACTTAGAGTTCGAATGACACTCGTTACTATTCACCCGAGTTAG
>JAPORV010000023.1 GCA_026710055.1 Aestuariivita sp. | reverse complement strand
ATGCATCGGTTCCCGTCATTGTTGCCGTGAAACCCTCTGCACCATTTTTTTGCGTGCCGGTGATTTCAAATTGTCCCTAGAGCTCTGAATATTCCTCGTCATCCGTACCGATACGGCCCCGATCTTGTATGCTTGCAATGGTGCCCGTGAGTGTTTTGTCCGAAAAGTTAAATTCGAGATTCATGTCGTTGCTGCGTATAAAGCCGGAGGACGGTGTATCTCCAACAGAATCTGGATACTCGAAGAGTTTTGCCCGGAAACGCCCGTTATAACGGGCCGTGCCATCGGGTGGCATGGCAGCGGCCTTGCCATGAATAAAATAGGCAACTTCCGAAGTATTGGAGATTTGATGTTTGTTGTCTGTGTGCAGGACGGCTTCTACGTAATAGATATCAAAATGCTCAAATTCCGCGTCCGCGTCGAGTGGCTTGCCGAGGAGTGTTTCCCGCAATAGATTGTATTCCCATAGGCCTAATTTTTTAAATAATAAGATTCACCCTCGGAATCTTCCAACGTATCACGATTGAATGAAATTGCAATTGGACCGTCACCGGCGTCGTACGTAACGGTCCCTCCATTTGCATCTTTTTCAAATTTCATAACGAGGTTGTTATCGTCGGTTGGAAAGACTTTATATACCAGTTCTTCGGAATCATTATTTCTGTTTGCTCCAATAGCTTTTTGCAACAGCACGGCGCGTTCATTCATCGACCCCGAGGATCCGCTAGAGCCACCACCACACCCGACAAGAGCGAGTGTGCCTACCAGCAATATCGCACCAGACAGTAATGTGTTCATTATTCATCTCCTTTTTGTCAATCAATCGACGTAAAACGAAAAGATCCACCTTACCCCCCCCCTCCTCTCCAATTCCTGTCAAGGCCATTGCATGCTGATCTCCAAAAATTTTCCAAATCTAAAAGGCTGAACCCTATTGTCCAAGCCGGCCGGACTTTGCCTGTTTGACCGTCTGAGATTGACTAACTGTCTTAACGGGATTGAAGGAAGGACGATAGTACAATGTCACGACAAGCCGTGGGAGAGCCTGTACGTGCTCCTTCGTCGGATAACCGACATTTCGCTCCCACCCATAGCCCGGATAGTCTTGTGCCAGTTCTTGCATGATGTTATCGCGTGAAACTTTTGCGACAATTGAAGCCGCTACAATTGATGAGGATCGTGTATCCCCCCCCCTGACGAGTGACAAGGCCGGAATATCTAAGTCTGAAGGTATGTGATTGCCGTCAACAAGAGCGATATCAGCTGGAATTCGAAGTGATAGAATCGCCTTTTTCGTTGCGAGCCGTGAGGCCGCCGTGATGTTAATCTGATCAATGATCTCGACGTTGACAGAAGCGATTGACACATCAGCTGACTAGTGGATTTTATGTGCTGATGTTTCCCTTTGGTGTGAAGTCAAGATTTTGGAGTCAGTGATTCCGTCTGGGATAAATGATAGGTCTAAAACAACCGCTGCAACCATTACTGGCCTTGACAAGGCGCCACGTCCAACCTCATCAACTCCAACCACCCGGCCATAACTATCGGCCATCAACCGTTCTTCTTCGGAGAAATCTGGGCTGATCATGTCTCGCGTTTTTCCCAATCACAATAGCGTTTTACCGAGGAGAACCTATGAATAATTCCCATAATTTTGCTTGGTCGATCATCAGTGGTCGTGGGAGCCGCCGGAAAAGATATCAGGATATCGTCCTGGATTTGCGCCCGTCGCAATGCGGAACTGCCGAGTGTGATCCTGATATGCCATTATGTTAAAAATTGGCCATTTTTGATTCAATTTACCCTCTAAAATGACATATCGTGACAAACTCAGGAATTTTATTTGTCAGCATTCGGGTGATTTTTGTTACTTTCTGATATTGAACACATAGCAAAAGTCAGACCATTTTTGCCAGAGTATAAAGCCATTCTACTTCTCAAATCGGATTTCAATGCCGTGAAGTTCGCGGTTGAATAACTCTCGACCAAAGTTGTATACGCCTACTCTCTGTTCGTTATTGTCATATAAGATTTCAACATCAGCTCAAAATGGAGGTGTGACATATGGCGAGATATGTGACCGCGATCGTCGAACGTGACGGCGAGGGTCATGTGGCACTTTGCCCAGAGATTGATGTGGCCAGCCACGGCGAGAGCGTTGCCGAAGCACGAACCAATCTGGCTGAGGCCGTGGTACTGTTTTTTTGACACGGCGCCGGATGCAGAAGTCAATTGACGGATGCGCGGAGAGGTTTACGTGACTCAAATTGAGGTTGAGGTTGCCTAGATTGCGCGTTCTATCGGGACGTGAAACCTGCCGAATTCTTTCGGCGTATGGTTGAAATGCGTCGACGTGGCAGTCATATGGCCATGCAAAAGACCGATGTTCGTGGTTTCCTTACAGTTCTTGTCCCGGATCATCGCGAATTACGTAAGGGAACTGTGCGCTCAATCATCCGTCAGTCTGGTGTGTCACGCGCCGTGTTCGAAGACATGAAACCGTTTTGAGGGCAAGTCACGGATCCGTGGAGCAAACCGATAACCGAGAAGTGTGGCCGCAGCGAAGACCATATCTGTAAATCCTCCTGTGTCAGCATAATGTTCTTTGATTCGTCGTCCTGTTTCGTTCATCAATAAACCGTCGAGAATGTATGGTGCTTTGTTCACCGTTGAAGATATTTTTGTTGGATTTCTATGCAATGAAATTTCCAGAGTAAATCCAGACTGGAAATCAGTACAACAAAATTCAATCTTATCGTTCGATCAGAAAATCGAAATCATCCGCATACGCGACATCAAGCGACGCCCGTTGCGCGAGATCGCCAGCTTGTTCAAGGTCAGCGTTCAGACGATACGTCGTGCATTAGCAATTCCTGCTAGAATATTTTTTCTTTTATTTTCATATAGTTACGCGATTTAAAAAAATATTTTTCGTAAAATTTCTGCACCAAAATTAAGACTTTAATGTTATTTTTGGAACATTTTTTTCTAATTTTCTCAAAGACTTAGAGTTCGAATGAAACTCGTTACTATTCACCCAAGTTAGCGGGAATTGCTGGTCGTGCATGAGTGGGAGTTGCAAAGAGTACCACTAATTGGTATAATTCTCCCACAGGAGGTTCATCATGGCAAAAAACACATCCATGTCGCTTGGCGACCACTTTGCGGGGTTCATCGACACGCAAGTTCAATCGGGCCGATATGGATCGGCGAGTGACGTTGTACGGGCAGGCTTGCGCTTGCTGGAAGAACACGAAACTAAAATTAAGGCTTTGCAGGACGCCCTTATCACGGGTGAACAGTCTGGGGAACCTCAGCTCTTTGACCGTGATGATTTTCTGAAACGCATGCAAGAGAAGCATATCAGCTAGCATGGGGTCATTTCGGCTATCCCCGCTTGCTGAGAGCGACCTTGAACACATCTGGTTTTATACGTGGAACGAATGGTCTCTGAATCAAGCGAACCGCTATTATGATCAGATCATGGATACGATTGAAGAGCTGGCGTCTGGTCAGAAGCAGGGACGCAAGGTGGATATTCGCGACGGGTATCTAAAATACGCCGTGGGGCGTCACCTTGTTTTCTTCCGGTGCTCTGATGGCATGACAGATGTTATCCGAGTTTTGCACCGGAGCATGGATGCGGCACTGCATCTCTGATTGAGTAATCTATGACAGACTATTTTGACGAACTTCCTTCTGATCCAGAAGCGGCATTTATCTTTCTTGAGGCACGATTTCGTGCCGACTTGGGGCATCATATAGTTTGTTCGCTCAACTACGTTAAGCGGCAACACACAAAGAACACCCTTGGCAGAACCGAGAAAGAACCATTAGTCTGATGGTTTCTCTATCCCGCAAATGATCATTTTTAGAATAACCCCATATATGATTTGAAATCCGCTACCTTCCACAAAAAAAGACTCTTAAAACCTTATCTTGAAACGCATATGCCGATAAAAACAAATAAAACCGTTTTATGGAGTATCATATGCTTGTCAGTTATGCACGCGTCTCAACACTCGATCAAAGTCCAGCCCTTCAAATGGATGCACTGCGTACGGCAGACTGTGAACGGATTTTCGTTAAGAAAGCATCCGGGCCGCATCGAGACCGCCCTGAATTAAGCGCCGCGCCCTTGATTACTTACGCAGAGGCGATACCCTTGTTGTGGAAACTGTCACGTCTGGCGAGATCTTTAAAACAAGTGATCAAGACGGTATCGGACATCGGTGAACGTGGGATCTCTCTTAAAGGACGTGACGAACGATTTTTGGAGGTCGTGAACTCAAAAGATACTTTGGGTTTGAAGGATCGTTTTACATGGCGCACAGCACAAAATTTCCTCAGGGAATTTAATTCCTATCGAAATTATGGGAAATAGTTAGTGTCTGTTAAAAACCCCCTATTTTTCTTAAATTTCAAAAGTTTACCATGCATAAAAGTATATTTTTCAACGTGTTGACTTAATCGAAATATGTGGATGCCTTTTCTTCAATTTAGCGAAGATTGGTTGATTCAATGGAAATCTTGTAAGATATTAAGAAATTGTCCCAAATATCGTAAATATTCGTCGGAACAAACGCATCAGAAAAGTGCATGTTTTCATTATTTTATCAGTAAATTTAGGAGTTTTTTAACAGACACTAGTTATGATCTCCTTTCACCGCAATCCGTCTTTACTTTCGATCTCAGACATCTTGAGCCCTCCAACCCTTGGGAGAGGTCGCCCACTATCGGTCACCGCAACTGCAACAAGAATCTCGTTTGGACGCGGCGCATCGTTTACGCGAATTTCAATACCACCGAAGTGAGATCTCATGTAGGCCGCATCTTTATGTCCTAACGATACGTCAAGGTCTTGTCCCGGTCCGCCCCGTTTCTTCGAAGATGGAACGAGAGCGGCACCCTTTTTGACCTGACATCGAAGTGGAGTACCGAGCTTTGAGTGTAAGATCGCTGCCGGGTGCTCTAACTCCCCATTCTTTCCAACCATTGCCGCCTTTCCGTAACTCTCGGCATCTGCTGGCATAATCCCGAGAGTGTCAACCGTTTTTTTTTCAATTAAATCACCCAATTCAGCCCCATAATCCATCAGTTCGAACAGGTCCTCGACGTATGTACCGGAAAATGGATTCTCAATCACCGCCGCCGCGACAGCTTTACGTGTCGCCGGGTCGATGGCACGACCCGCTTCCGAATGAGTCTCCTCAATTGTAACAATAACCTTACGAATATTCATTTTCATCTATTGTATTGGATGCAAATATTGTATGGTGTGCTAACTTTTGTACCCTATGTTGTGTCCCTAAGCTGCCAGCGCAATGCGAATTGCGCTATTGTCATTGGCGGGCGATGGGGGCACCCAGTCGCCTTGGCGATTGAAGCGTGGTACCAAGTCCTTCCAAACCCGATCAAAGCGATTGGACTTGCATAAGGCTCGGATGCGCAGAACGCCTTGACCACCGTCTCGCCCCCAGCTCTGACCGGAGCGCTTCATCCGGGTCGTGACCAGAACTTTGTTCGCAGCCTCAACGGCACCCGACCCGATGGCGAACCCTGCTTTCGCGGCATTCGCGTCATCCATACGATGGCGGTTGTTCCGAAAATACCCCCGTTCTCGACGGATGCAGGTTTCCCCTTTTTCCTTGCGCAGGAGATGGCGCAACGCATCAA
>JAPORV010000332.1 GCA_026710055.1 Aestuariivita sp. | reverse complement strand
TCATCAGCATGCTTCTCAATCAGGGCATGTGGCTATTATTGACCCGAACCCTCGCCGGAATGCGGCCCTGAGAGAGCATCTGCGTCTTGAGGCCCTTGCTTTACGCTCAGCGGGTCATGTTGACCCGTCCAAAGAGCGGTTCAAGCAACGCTCCAGTGTTGAGCGAGTGAACGCGGCGTTAAAGGACAGCTATGGCGGTCGTCATCTCCGGGTTCGGGGTGCGGCGAAGGTTGCGTGTCATTTGTTTTTCGGTATTTTCGCTCTGACTGTTGATCAGTTGCTCAGACTGCGCACCTGATAGCTCCGTTTATTCTGTTTTTGGCGTCGAGGCACATGCCGTCGACGGGTTCTGCTTGCGCGGATGTTCATATTTTGCCCAATATGTTGATGATATGAGCTGATTTTGTCGAATAAATCGGTTTCAGGGGACTTGTATTCATTGAGCGGTTGCTTAAATTCTAAGCAACCTCTTCTTTCGCCAGCCAAAAAAAATCTGCCGCTGACTTTTGCAAGTGGCTCACTAGGTAAAAGCCATTACGTAATTTAATCAGGCCGCTCTTTCGTCTGCCAGTAATTTTGACTTGGTTTATTGAAAAGGAGAACGAGTTACACCATTTGTTGATTCAAGAGTCGTATGTCGTATGAATTTGAGTAAAAAGTCTTTTTGAAATTACGCTGATATAGGTAAGAGTTGTTGGGATGTCGCTTGAGCTGGATTTTGTACAAATTCCCAAAGGTTACCGGGCAACCAGCCATCAACATCTTGACTATTCATTTCAGTGACCAACAACCAGATATTTGGTAAGCGTTGTCTAAGTACAGCTGCTAGCTTATGTGGGTTGAGCTTCGAAACAATAATAGCAGAGTATGGAAATGGCGACACCCACGTCTCAATTGCGGCAGTATCGTTAAGAATTCTGTGAGCGTATTCCGGTGGACACGCATGACTATGAGCAAAAAAGTAGGATTTCATGGGCTTAACTCGGGTTCGTTATTTTTCTGCTTTTCTATTTTTGGCTTGTTTTGACTCGTACGTGGTTTATCAATAGCGAGATCTTCTTCTGACATGGGATGCGGTAATTGTTTAGCAGCAATCAGTTGCATGCGTTCTGTTTCGATTCTATATTTCTCTGATTGTAATCTATTCGGATCATTTCAAGCAAATTGGTTATATTGGTATAAATAATAGCTAGAATAATGATTACTGAAATAAAAACAAGAATGACAGTAATGACTGGAGTACCATAGATGATAAGTGCATCTTTAAAAAAATCGGCAAAAACTAAAAGAATTGGTACAAGGCATAAAATTGGTATTAGCGGCCTCATTGCGGAGCCTTTACTCACAAGCAACTTACCTAAACTGTGCAGGCCTTCAATCATTTCGCGATAATCTTTGTTGGCTGCTTTTGACACAATATTTCTATTGATAGCAATGTACAGCTTCACAACTTTCGACTGTCAAAGCATATATCACTTAGCATTAGTGCGTAGTTTTTTTAATCGAACATACTTTAGAGAAAGTTTTCTCAAAAAACATTAATTTCATTTTTGGCGATATCTCATACGCAATAAACGCTATTAATTTTGGGGACTTTAAAACGCAAGGCTTATGCAAAATTACTGTAATTTTTTTGAATGCTTGAAATTAAAAACAGATTTTTGTTGTACAAATCCGTAATGAGAAAAACACTATAGCACATTAAAAAAGCAGATAATGCGATTAATCTCAAGGGAATCGAATTGTTGAACATTCAAAAATCTAATGTGGTGATGAAGTCCAGTCCAAGTACAGGCTTGTCCGGTTGTGCCGATATTCCCGGTGACAAGTCAGTATCACATCGATCACTCATTGTTGGCGCAATGACGGTCGGTGAAACCAAAATAAAGGGGTTGCTTGAGGGGCAGGATGTTTTGGATACAGTTGGTGCAATGCGTCAATTCGGCGCAAAAGTTGTTCAACATGGTTCTGGAGAATGGTCAGTATTTGGCGTTGGAGTTGGTGGATTTGCAGAACCATCGCAGGCTATCAATTGTGGTAACTCAGGTACCGCTGCAAGGCTTATCATGGGTGCGATGGCAAGCACACCAATTACAGCAACTTTTTATGGTGATGCAAGTTTGAATGACCGCCCGATGAATCGCGTAACTGATCCATTAATACTCTTTGGAGCACATTGTGTTGGTCGTAGTAACGGACACTTACCAATGACGGTTAAAGGAGCGGTTGATCCAATACCCATTCGATATTCGGTTCCTGTTCCGTCGGCGCAAATAAAGTCTGCTATTCTATTTGCAGGGTTAAATGCGCCGGGAAAAACCATCGTGATTGAACGTAAACCTACTCGCGACCATACGGAACGTATGCTTAAACAGTTTGGCGCACACATTGAAATCATTGAAACCGATGATGGTTGTGAAATTCATTTATCTGGTCAGCCGGAGTTAGACCCGCAGGATATTGTTATTGCACGTGACCCGTCATCAGCAGCTTTTCCAATTTGCGCGGCGTTAATTGTACCAAACTCTAGTGTTTTTGTGTCAGGTGTCGGATTAAACCCAGCGCGCTCAGGATTATTCACCACATTGCAAGAGATGGGTGCTGATCTTACCATCAAAAATCTACGAGAGGAAGCGGGCGAACCTGTTGCTGATTTACTTGCATGTCATTCGCCTGATTTGCGTGGGGTCTCAGTACCACCTGAACGTGCTGCAAGCATGATAGATGAGTATCCAGTACTCTCTGTCGTTGCGGCATTTGCTGAGGGTAGAACCGATATGCAAGGAATCGGAGAGTTACGAGTGAAGGAAAGTGATAGAATTTTGGCAATGGTTGATGTATTACGATCAAATGCCGTACCCGTTGAGGACGGACCTGATTGGTTGAGTGTGATTGGAACCGGAAAGAAAGGCGTGATTGGTGGCACCGTGTGCCGAAGTCGATTCGATCATAGAATTGCGATGTCTTGTTTAATTTTAGGATTGGCCTCCCAAAAGCCAATTTCGGTTGATAATGCAGGATCAATTGCAACGTCTTTCCCAGAGTTTATTTCGTTGATGAATGGGCTAGGAGCAGATATTCAAGAGGTAAGTGAATGAGTTTTGCTGTAGCGGTTGATGGGCCTGCAGCCGCGGGCAAAGGCACAATAGCGCAAGCTATTGCGGAGCATTTTGATTTTCAATATTTAGATACTGGTTTGTTGTATCGTGCCGTAGGATTGGCTCACTTACACGGCTTCAAGAACTTACAGAAAGTTGCCCAAAAGTTGGACCAGCAATCATTGATGCATCCAATGTTGCGTACTCCGGCGGTATCAAAAGCCGCAAGTGAAGTAGCTAAAATCGCTGAAGTAAGAGCGGCGCTGGTGAATTTTCAACGAGAATTTATAAAACGGTCAAAAGGCGCGGTATTGGATGGTCGTGACATCAGCACAGTCATTTGTCCGAATGCTGACGTTAAACTTTACGTTTTTGCAAATCAAAAAATACGGGCTAAGCGACGTCAGATGGAGTTAAAAAATCGAGGGATCTCTGTAGACTTAAAGAAAGTTCAAAATGACTTGAGAATGCGTGACGATGTTGATATGAAGAGAGTGGAAGCACCGTTACAAATTGCATCGGACTCAATACGACTTGATACTTCAACTTTGTCTGTAAAAGCTGCTAATCAACAGGCAATAGAAATTGTTAACCAAAAACTAAATACCAAATCCATTTAGGTTTTCCAGAAGCAGTTAATTGAAAGCTATTGGTTTTTATGAGGCGTATACGACATGAGCATACTATCATACTTTTTTTGGTAGAGATGATAACTGCCTCGAAAGAAACAACATGACCAATGCGCTAAAATGTCGTTTTGGTTTATTCTGTTTTGATAGTTGAACAGATAGCATTCATTGCTTGCAAACGGCGGCAAGCTTGTTCGGCTTTATCACGGGACATTCCGACAAAAGTAGCATCAAATCCACTTCGGCTTTGAATCACATTCCGTCTAGCATCATCCAGAACTGAAGATTCAGAAAGGGCAGTTTTTACTAGTGCCTTAATTGCCGAATCGTAGCTACGATATTTCCCGATATTGATTCCCCAGAAATTTTGGGATTGCTCAATAGTTTGCGTATCCCCTTCATCAATTTGACTAGCTTTTGAATTCATCTCAACGAGGGGTTGCCTAATTTTGTCAGGATCGGTCGGACGTAAAACTGGACGAGTAATGCCGTCAATCTCAGCGGTTAGTGTGATCGCATCAAAATCCGACTCACGGGCAGTTTGAGGACGCTCGTTTTGATTAAAATTTACCTGCGCAACAGCATCTTTGATGCTATGACGTAACCTTGCGTTATATTCCTTATTGTCAGTTGTCATGCCAGCGGCTATCACAACATCCTGAGTTGGTGTAGAAGGACGAAAAATAGGTTTATTGCTTTGCGCGACTAATCCGTTAGATCTAACAGTCTTACCTGCAATTCGTGAATTATTGCTGTAAGCTGGTAGAATAGGCTTGCGTATTGAAGCATTCACTGGTGCGCGATGAAAACCCATATCTAGCAATTCAGCCACACGAGCATTGCGCGACGCCCCGGATTTTCCCCCAAAAACTGTAGCGATAATATGTTTGTTGCCACGTCTTGCAGAAGCAACCAAATTAAAGCCCGCAGCTCGCGTGTAACCAGTCTTTATTCCATCAGCGCCCTTGTAAGCATTCAAAAGATTACGGTTGGTATTTTTTACCTTTCGTACGCCGGCATTGGCTGACCTACGTGAGAAGAGGTGATAATATTCAGGATAATCAAAGAACAGTCGGCGACCTAAAATTGTCATATCTCGCGCAGTAGAGAGATGTCCGTTTTCTGTCAATCCGTGAGCATTTTTCAGTGTTGTGCGGGTCATGCCAAGCGCTTTTGCAGTTTTATTCATACGACGAGCAAATGCTGCCTCTGACTTTGATATCGCTTCTGCAATCGCTGTTGCAGCATCGTTAGCAGATCTGATTGCAGAGGCGCGGATCAAATATCGCAACTTAATTTTTTGGCCCGCTTTTAAGCCAAGTTTTGATGGTGGTTCCGATGCTGCTTTTTTTGAAATCCGTACCATCGTATCAGCAGAAATTTCACCATTTTCGATAGCTTCGAATGTGACGTAAAGCATCATCATTTTTGTTAACGATGCGGGGTGTAGACGCGTATCTGCATTTCTGGAGTGAAGAACCTCGCCTGTTCGCACATCCATGACAACGGCAGCATAAGGTGCTGCGACAAGAGTCACGGGACTTATTAAAAAGAGGCAAAAAGCAACAATTAATTTGAAGCTACGCCTAATTGGGATGCTGCCTGACCACGTCACAATGTCCGCCGCTATTTTTTGCCTCGCGCCAACCAAAATAGTTAGTCAAATTATTTTTATAAATTAATAACATGTCTTTTTTTAAAAATAAAGCCTTAATTTCTAATTTTCAGCAATTCCCGCTAACTTTTTTTCATGATGCCGTGCGGGTGATTTTTGCGTCAACAAAATATCCACCTACCCAGCAGGCATGACAACTCTCGGATTGAAAAACCCGATGAAAAAAATGACACTGAAGGATGGAAAGGCGAGTGTGAGCACGGGATGGGCGTCAGGGACCACCTGAAAGCTGTGACGTTAACTCAGGTTTCATCAGGTTCCCTGATAAGGCATGAGCATCATCCCGCCCATTGTCAATCCGATCCTGTCGGAAGAGGCTGCGCATCGCCT
>JAPORV010000090.1 GCA_026710055.1 Aestuariivita sp. | reverse complement strand
CTGATATTGTCCCAAATACCCGCAATCTTCGCCAGAGAAAAATGACAAAAGAGTTAAATTTTTCAGTGCTTTAATACTGATTTTTAGGTTTTTTATAGACACTAATTAGTCGCAAAATTTGTAAAATTATACAAAATTTAACCCCAGCACGCTTCGGCTATTACTCGCCCATGATCACGACACTCTTGTTGACTCATTGAACTAACTTTAGACCCCCTCCCAAAAAAATCAGATCACCTTTTTGCCACGATCTACTGCATCAGGATCCTTGCCGTAAGTTTCAACTGCATTGCCTGTCGCCAGATCAACAATATGTTTAGCTAGCTTGTTGCTATCTTTAGGTCTGTACGGCTTCATTAATAACTGCCCGTTAATTTACCGTTGATAACAATTTTTCGTACAATGTTCTTTTGACCGCAGTCAATAATCTAATTTTAAAATTGACCCCCTCCCAAAAAAAATTTTAAGTTTAAGTTAATGCAATTGCTCCGGGTTCGGGGTGCAGCGAACGTCGCGTGTCATTTGTTGTTCGGTATCTTCGTTCCAACTGTTAATCAGTGATGAAGACTGCGCACTTAACAGTATCCTTCATTCTGTTTTTGGCTTGGACGTGTAAGCCCATGGGTTCTGCTTGCGCGAATGTCCGCATGATGCCCTATATTGTGATGATGTGAGTTGATTTTGTCCCTTAAAAATATATCTAACTCTTGTTATTACCACGACGTCTCTTTTGTTTCGCTAAAGTGGTTTACGAAATCTTATAAGGGTCAGTTTTCTCAAACGGGCTCGGTTCCGACAGGTCGGATTGCTGCAAGTCCTCTTGGGGTCCTTTGCGCAATGTTTTCACTAGAATAGGTTGCGACTCAGGGTCAACTCCCCCACACTGCATGACATAAGTCGCGAGCGAAGGGATGGGGCATGTGACCACACTGTTTGTTTCTCCGGTGGTAAATTTTTGCAAGAGACCACGGTGGATCATGTGATTGACATACTCGCTGGCATTCATTTCTTCAGGAAGAGATGCGCTTCTCAAAGCGGGATCTTGAGGTGCCTGTTGATCCAGTGCGAGAACAATGGATTCCACCGCGTCAATTCCACCTGGATGCGCTATCACCTGCTGCATCACTTTCGCGACCAGGTGTTTTGTTCTGTCAAGCGTTTCGGATATCCGCCAGCTGTAGGCTTCATTGCGGAAGGCGCGTTCCGTGGTTGACACACGCTCTAAGGACACAGCAGACAACCGGCCGTTGACGGTGGGGTGTATGAGTTCCTGGGAAAGGGCGCGCATACCATTATGCAGATGTTGTGGCCAGTAATCGGAACATTCGGCAAGGATTGCCGGCCAGTCGTCTTCGACATCGGTACAGTCCACATCGAACGTCGTGAGCATTGTCTGTACGCACTCGTGCGCTTCGTCCGGTGCCAGTGCGCCCACACTATGCATATAGCCACTGACAGGTCGTGAGACACCATGATTCATCAGCATGTTCAACGAGTTGCCTAATCCCGCATAGACCGGGATGATCGGCAGGCCGTGATTGCCCTGGTGCAGAAGACTGAGCATCTCATCGGATTCAGGTTTGATATTCTGGATTTCGTCTACACACAGCAAAATGGGAGGCTGATGTTTCAAAGCCCTATAGAGCGCAGCCAACTGCCCAAAGGTGGCTTCAGGGGGATGACGTGTGTGGGTATGTTGGATAGAGCCGTTGAGAATATTCAGAATATTCGCGCCCATCCCGGCCTGTTCTTCTGCGATCGTTCGAAAGACGCCATCCATCTCCAAGTGTTGAGCGATCGTCAACACGAGTTCTTTTTCTTTGTTTAGGTCGGTGTGACTGGCACTAACGACATGCGGAGTTGAGGTGCCGAAGTCGCCACGCTGCGCCCGTTTTTCGAGCTCATGTAACAAAGAAGTCTTGCCAGCACCAGGAGCCCCATAAAACAGACGGGTTTCTGAGGTGATACATTCACCTTGATGTAGACTCTCAACGGCGTCGGCGCAGGCCATTTTGATATCATCAATATACAGATCTCGACCCACAAAAAAAAGTGATGTATCACGTTCTTTAAGGCGTGAAAACCGTTTTAAGCTCTCAATATCAGCCATCAGTACGCCCTATCGTCAACTTCTGCATAACACTCAACTACATCATATCACAATTGAAGATGATGGGAAATGATATCTGTTTATCATCTGATATGACCTTTGGTTGACACCCCGCTTTTTGCTTGGAGACCTCACTTCTTGCGTGAATCGTAATATCCAATGTTGCAATAGATCACAGACTTGAAGTCACTCGCAATTCACGCTATAAATTATGACGATATAAAGACATGATCCGATGGCAAATTTTAAACGATTAGAATTACAGCGCATTGTAAGTATGCGCGAAAAGTCACCACCCCCGTGTTTGTGGGTCGTCAGTCAGTTTTAAACAACATTCTAACGATCGCAGCACAAACAAGGCAAGAAAGAGAGGAAATTTCGGGTAACACGACCGTCATCCAAGGCGTACTTGGTGCCGGGAAGAGTTCAGTTCTGAGTGAGATTAATAAACGTTTATTTTACGAGAATAATGTTCGCGTTGTTAAAATAACCAGCAGTTTGCTCTAGGGATCTACCTCCAAAGTCCCACAAAAAATTGCGTTTGCCGCCGCCGCAGAACCCGCCAAATGGCAAAAGGTCATCCAACAGTTTGGATCGAAATGGGGACAACGTGTTGGTCGTATTGAATTTATGGGGTTTAGTGCGGACCTTGCATCTATATTGACTGATGAGCCTCCCTCTTCGGTCATCGACCTTGAAAAACGCCTACCCTCTGATCAATGGGTGTCAACAATCATTCTCGCGATTGATGAAGCCCAAAGATTTACAGAGGGATATGATACACCTCATGCCAATATTTTGCAAATGCTTTATGATGCTGAAAATATGCACTTTCCGATGACGCTCGTTATTACAGGACTGAGTGATACCCATTCCGTGATCCGGTCTATGGGTCTGACGCATGGTCTTTCTCCTTATTCACTGGGATGTTTTTCTGTAGAAGAGTTGTATGAATTAACAGAGAAATGGTGTGATCACTTTCACATCAATATCGGGTCCTGTCGTTCACAGATTGATGATCTCATGGCCACAACCGATGGCTGGCCTCGTCATGTCCACTGGGCGCAGCAGGCTTTGGCAGAAGCCTTCCTTGTCTAAGGAATAGATGGGAGCGCCGATAAGATAGAGGACTGGAACATCGTATCTCAACGGAGTGATACTCTTCGGCACGGGTATTATGAAGCACAGTTCAGTGATAAAATGGATTTATCGCGCAAACTTACAGCCCATATAATGAAAACCGTGGCGCACATTCAAAAAGAAGGGAAAACGATCCAATTTGACGATATTGTCAATATTGCAGACAAATATACGAAGAACAATATACCATTTGGGTGGAGATTACCCGAAGGGGAACACACCACCTTCTTATGTGACCCATCTTGTACATTGTGGTGCATTGCAGCGCACGCTAAACCCTAAAACAATGACCTGTCCAATTCTATCTTTTCAGAAGTATATTATTCAGCAAGGGGAAAATGACATAATGAATGAATCTATTCTTGATGAGACAGATGGCTACACCCCACCCGACCCGTGTCCGTTTGAGGACACCGATCCTTATAAGATCCCGTGAGGGCAGACGGATCTTTATGATCATCTATGAAATATAAAGATCAAGACCCTTTTTTCTCTGGTTTTTGGTTGTTTGTTTCATATTGAACGCACGCATGGGCGCTGTTCCCGTTCTCTTCTAAAAACCGGCGCCGAAAAATGCTCTCTCAGAGCGAGCTGAGCAATTTTTATCGGGTTAGACATGCTCGACCTCAATGAGAGAGCGTGTTTTCACCCGAAAATCGCATTTTCAAAGAAGCTATTGGCTTTCGTATCTGTTCATAATCTGATGTGACAGTTGGTTGATAGGCCATTTTTTGCTGGTTAAAACGCAATTTTAGAAGTGTCCGAAAACTTTTCCAATTACCCTCGATTGTAATAGAATTTTTAATGATGTATACGAGAGTTATGTAAAGATTTACTGAATGGCACACTTATGGCGGATATTGAGAGATCGAAACGGTTTTCACATCTCAAAGAGCGCGATAAATCAACTTTTTTTGTTGGTCGAAATCTGTATATTGATGATATAAAGATGGCATGCGTCGACGCCGTTGAGAGTCTGCGTCAAGGTGAATGGATTACATCGGAGACCCGTCTGTTTCACGGTGCTCCCGGTCTTTCAACAAGACACACTTGTATAGCTAATTTTTTATTGTATACGGATGGTATGCAAGTTGGACTTCGTCTTTTTGATTCGTAATCATGAGACTGGTTTGCTGCCGCTCTGCGTTCTGGAGAGTGGACACAGCATGGGTGAGCCCAAGAACGTTGTCAGCGGACGCAGTGGAAAAATGCACAAGGCAAACCGTGTTATTCAGCCACCGCTAAAGTCTTACCGGTGCTGTCTGAACACATAGGTGGAGCCCTTCCACTTCCACGATACGATCCTTATTCCATCACAGGCTATTCCCGATACGAACGTCTCCTGTTCGATGGCTGAGCTTGGTACGATATTGCTTGAGTTGGTGACTGGTCAGAAAGACCGTCACCGCTGGGAAGCAATGATTGAGAGGTATCATCCGTAAGGATGGGCACGACTTCCGGGTGGACAAGTGCGATACTGGATTGTGCCTCAACAGGCTGGCCTACTGGGAGGTATAGGATTGGGGTTTGCGACCCATCAGCTGCGCGTGCGTGATGATGGGATGGTCAGCTCCTGCATGGTTTGCCACCATCCAACAGGTGGTGTGGTGGTGTGTGTCATCATCGATTTTTGATCATCCCGACTGTGCGGGTTTACAGTTTCGCCTCATACGTGCTGCACATGGCGACCCACCGTGCGGCAGCGGATTGGACCGAGCGTTATGCGGTATATTCACATGTGGGTGCTCAGTATAGTGGGTATAGTTATCATTGTGTAGAATGGCAGCATGTTAGGAAAACGCAACGCCGTCGTAGCCCGCAAGCAAGTGCTGTGTTCTGCTTTGCTTTAGAGGAAGGGTGACGGGACAGGTTATACACGGTAGATGACCGACCGATGGGGACTTTGGCGGGGGCGGTTGATGGTCTTGATAGGGATAGGGCGGAACGTGAATAGGGATGATGTTCGCATACAGATGGTCGTGTGCTTATGGGACGGGCCTGGTTCCAAAACATGGAGGTTGATCTTCCCGTAATTTTTCCGCAAGTTGCGGAGCAACGCGCCGTTGACGTTGATGATCTAGTCCTCGTATCTCCATGTCTCATGTTCTTGAGCTTCCTATTGAGGCCACAGTTGACCGCTGTCGCCAAGAGCCCCTTATCCTTGCCATACAGGACACAACGTCGATTCATGATACAGGGTTAAAGGGAACCACGGGACTTGCCAGGCTGGGTGGTGGTGGAGAAGGGAGTGTTGACGTGCTCGCCCATACGGGTCTTGCGGTGACGGGCGATGGTCGACCGTTGGGTCTGTTAAAGATGGAGACAACGTTTCGAGAGAAGACTGCGGAACGAGATAGCAAGCGTTGGGTTTATGGGTTGGTTCGTGCGAGCGAACTCGCAAAGGCTTGTCCGACCACCCGCGTTATTTCCGTGTGTGACCGGAAAGGTGACTTCTGGGAATTACTGACAAAAGCGGCGTCTCTTGAGAGT
>JAPORV010000487.1 GCA_026710055.1 Aestuariivita sp. | reverse complement strand
TCGGCCTCGCGCAGAAGCAAAGCGCCGCCGTTGGAGGTGATGTCGCCGCCGGCGGCCCTTGCAGCGTGGAAAACGGATCGGTTCACGGTTTCAATTCGTCATGGGCGGGGAGTCCTTCGATTTCAGCGTAACTAACTGAATTATATCGAAATACGGGCACCCCGTCCGCCTCATTCATGCAATATTCGGGCTAGCACTACAGTCCCGCGGTCACCGTCTGCCGCTAATCCTGGGTCGCGTTGAAGACCCGAAAACCCCTTGGGCAACCAGCCGAATCTCAGATGAAAACTCTCATGCCGGCCAAACGCCACCTTGTATTTACCGAATTTCATTATTTTCAACAATTCTCATGAAGAAGCCGTAATTCTACAAGAAAGTTGTCGGCATGTATTGCGCGTCGCTTAAATCTAGGCGCATCATATCTTTAGAGCTAAACTAGGTGCTCGAGATCGTACCTAACTAATACCTCCCGTAACAATTCGTAAGATTCAAAATGATTCTGAGACAACGAAGCAAACTCATTTACACGAGTTAACTCCGATTTAATAAGCCGTATCGCATACTCAGACTTTAGGCTTCTTTTGAGAGAAAGTACGACAATGAAGTCATGTATTGTGGCTATATTCTTACCGGGAGATCGCCTCAAAATTCGTCCTCTTCGTTGAACAAATTGGCGAGGATCTCTTGAACTCGCCAAGATGTATGCTGTGCTGCAAGCTGGTATATCTATCCCCTCATCGAGACATCTTATTGCTACCATGGCATCAATTAGGCCAAGTTTAAAGTTTTCCAATATCTTCACACGAACTGCTTTCGATTCTTCAGAAGTAAACCTAGATACGTCCCATGACATGCTATTCAATATACTGGTAACCGCCTCTACTTGCCGAGTCTCGCGATCTGACACATCATCCTCATTCATATTCATAAGCTCATCCTCTAGCATCTGTGTTCTACCGTCCCCACAATAAAACAAAGTATGCTTTGATGGATTTCGATTTGCTAGCACTGACTTAAGCTTAGGGATCTTGTTTTCCGCCGATCCGATCAGTCGAGATCGTCTCATAAGCAGACCCTTTAGGGTTGAATTCTCTTGAAATGATTTTTCTCCTTGTCGAGCAATTAACTTGCTAATAGTATCGGACAATTCTACAAATTCTTCGGTTTCATCTTCGGAGAGTTCCACAATATGAGGAAAATATTTATATGGAGTGAGAACCTTGTCTTCTATGGCTTCTTTTAATGTATATGTATGTACTATTTCACCATAATAGTCAGCTAATCTTTTGTTCCTGCTCTCATCAAGGTAATGTTCAGGGGTCGCTGACAACCCCATCCGATATCTCGCTTCAGGAAGAGAGTTAGAATACGAAGAAGAGGAATGATGGTGGCACTCATCTCCAATCCAAAATATGGAATCAGATCTCAATTTATGTATTTGATTTTGGAACTTTAAACTTTTCAATGTGCGATTAACTACCACTACAACGCCTAATTTCGCATATTCCAATTTGCAATTATAGATAAGTTTATCTAATGGTTGTTCCCATAAGGTCGAGGACATGTAACACTTGATCGCCCTTATGTTAAATAGGCTCAAGATCTCTACCCATTGATCCGCGAGATTTTGATATGGGACGGAAATAATACAAAGAGTACTTGCGTTAGTTTCACACACTTTAACCATGCCATAAATGGCGGTCACGGTCTTACCCGCGCCAGTTGCTAACGCAAGTATTCCCTGGCCGTCTCCTTTTGACTTCCATGAATTCAACGCCAAACTCTGATGTGCCCGAAGTGAAAAAGGTTCCCCGTTGAGTAACTTGGGAACGATCGGGTCATTGCTTTCGTTAAAAGCTCGTTTTCCCTGATTGCGCTCAGCTAAGATTTTTTCTATTTCTGGATCCGGAATCTGCCTAGTCGCTTGCGAAACTTGGATGAGTTTTTGATTAACTGCTTCAGGCAACTCCAATACTACTGTGCCATCGCTCTTGTCATTCCATAATCTCTCGAAACTTTCGATATGTGGTTGGCAGAACTCCTGATGCGTTTCAATCCAATTTCTAAAGACATTTATGGATTCGTAGTTGTACGTTGGCAAAAGAGCATGAATGCTCTCGTTTGCTGAACCGGCAAAAACTATTTTGTCACCTGATACATCGGAGATTATCCCAATTTTGTCATGATACATCCCGACCCTGCGGAGTGCGATCTTGATTTCAAGACGACCATTAGCGACTAGCCAAGACAGCGTCTCGAATCTATTGTGGAACAAATCATCACTAACTGAGTCTACTTCGGACAGAAAATCTTTGCCGATAGAATTCAATACACTGGCCCGCATTTCGTATCCTTCCCGAACCGCATTAAGATCGTCTATCTCCGTAAATGCCCCAACTATTAGACGAATCGTGCCGCCGGATTTAACAAACGCTGATAGCGCCTGTGCTGCGTAACTAATCGTCGAGGCAGAGAAAAACCCCACGGCTCTATCATACTGGCTGGCCACAGATAGAGTCTTGAAATAGAAGTCATTAAGCAAATTGTCATTATCTGACTTATATACGCCTTTAAGCGGGAGATTGCGCAAAGACATATTCAGAACTCGACCTCGGCGAAATCTATTTTGGCTTTGTTTCTGGGTATATATCCTCTATCTTTAAGCATTTCCAAAATATCCCGATCTGGATACTCACCTCCGCCCGCTTTCAGCGCATTGTCAATAACGCCAAGCCCGCCATTCGCATATTCTTCAAATATCTCCGCACACTCCGCTTCTCGCCCTTCTTTAACGATTTCCGGATCTTTAGTTACAGCAAGGGCAAGAAGATAAATTAGATCTTCGGCATCTCCTCGCTCAAATTGCTGGTAAGAAACATCTTCCACTCCCTCTGACCTATCTAGAGGAATTCTTCGATCTTCCGAATACCCAAGTAATGCGGCAAAACACAATAGCTCACGTATCGTGGGAAACAGCGATCTCTCGGAATCATATAGCTTGTTCACTGCCAACTTCTGAACAACGCTGTCCTCGTATATCCTGCTCCGATTTATGTTTCGCGAACGAACACTCATAACTTAGTTACCTCTTTGATCTCGGTTCCATCGAATTTCGAGTCATACACGATCAATTCATGCTCTTTTCCATTTATTGTTTTAGTCTCCTGCGGTTTCTCACCGGGCGAATCTAGGTTGTGCCGAATTAGCAAGTATTCGGCCCCCAAGTGATCCTTTAAGGCATTGAGCACTTCGGGAGCTCCTTGGGTATTTGACACTAGCAAGACTACTTGGCGTGCCATTTCTGGGACAAACATCGCGGTTGACTTCCGGTAGGCTAAGTCTAACTGTCCGAAAGGTGAGTCAAGTACGAGTGGAGCTACAGTGCCGGGCAACATAAAATTGTCTGTCCGTTGCTCTCTGTGCTTGGCGAACTCTACTAATGCGGCAGTAAATGCTAGACCAAGCAACTGATTTTCTCCGCTAGAAAGTGGCAGAGGCATATCATCTCGATTAAGAAGCTCAATCATATATTCCTCATTCATTCTCAGTTTTAGGGTTTTTCTTGATGTCTTGTCGAGTATTCTGGATATCCTGCTGTGAAGATGGGATCGAGCTTTTTGTTCTTCGTCTTCCAAATTGGTTTTCATATACTCGCAGATAGAATCACATATTCTTTTCTTTACCACCAAAATTTGGGCCTGTGTGTTGGCTGACGCAACTTTTACTATCTCTTTTTCAATGTTCCTAATCCTGTCTTCTCTAATTTTCTTTTCATACATTAGTTCTCCCAGCATTTTGTCGGCTTGACTAATTCTTCTAGTTAGTTCAATGCGGCGGGATTCTTTTAGAGAGATATCCTCTATATTCACGCCTTTGAGCTTTCTGCTAACATCTCCAAGCTTGCCTTCCTTAATCTCAATTTCTTCCTCTACTTCAAACAATCTCCTGTCTATTCTCTCTAATTCTAATGGAGACTTTGCTCTGCCTTCTTTCAAACTTGAGACTCTCCCGCGCACTCTTGTTATGCGATCCCGCATCACTTGGCTTGCACCCTTTGACAAAAGTTTAAGTACCCGCTCATACTCGGGAGTATTTTTGCAAAGCTTGTTTCCACAAATGCACTCCCCTAAATCTAGTATGTCTTTAACAAACTCTTCGTTGTATGGCGATGGTATTCGGCCCTTACTCTCCATTTTATCAAGAAATCCGAATGTTTCACTAGAAATGCCTTTAGATACAATAAATCTTCCCTTACTGCCTAACCATCGGTATTTTTCATCTACTAGATCTTGTTTCCGTCTTTTCAGCTTTTCTAAATCCTCTTCATACTCATCCCTCCGCTTTTGATGTTGCTTAGCGGCCTCTGTATTCCTTAATTTCTTGTAGATATCCTCGACTTGATTTGTGTAAAGCCGTTTTGCTTTTTCCTGTGTCGATATGTCTGTCTTGAGTGTTTGGATTTCTACATCTAATCTTTTTGATTCATTCTCCCATTTTTCGACTTTATCATCTTGTATCGTTGCAGCGATCCTGCTTTGTAGTTTCCTAGAGATATAACTCAGATCCGATATGGCAGTTTCAATCAACGTGCAGCCTAGGATATCTCGAACAGCATCTTTGATGGAGCCTCGGTTTTTTTCTCCCAGAAATGCTTCCGCATGCTCGCCATCGAAGAGGAAATGTGGTGCCATACCTCTTGGGATTACAGATTCAATGAATGTTTCGGGGGGTTCAATCGGGCGCTGGCTCCCGTGCTGATCAATGCGGCCAACTATAAAATCAGCTTGTTCACTTCTAGACTTCGACCAGAACCTAGCTGCTCTGTACCTTTGTCCTTTGTGTTCAAAAATAACTCCTACTTGAGCTTGTGTTTTTCCTTGCTTCTTCGCATCGAAGTTCAATATTTCTTCCTTCTTTTCAAATCTCCCAGTAGTTGTGCCATAAAAACACCAAAGGATTGCATTGAGAAGTGTTGTCTTTCCCACGCCATTCTCGGCATAGATCATAGTGACGTTTTTATTGCTACCTGTGGCAAATTTTAGCCGTGATTCTCCATAGAAGCATCTAAAATCTTTTAATTGCAGCTCTTCAATTATCATTTCTTTTCTCTTATGGCATTTGCGATTGTATCAATAAGCTCGGTTAGCTTATTTCTTCGTGGAGTTGTTCTGTCTCTTTTTTCAAAGTAATAATCTCTTTCAATTTCAATAACTCTTTGGCTAAATTTTTTTAGTTCCAATTCATCTATATGGTTCGCATCTTTCATTTGTGGGACCCTTAAAGTTTGTATCTTTTGTCTTGATTTCGGCATTGGCGCAGCCTCAAGCGCCTCATTACTCTTGAGCGTCAACGTGAAACAGAGTCTCTTCCTAGTTTCGCCTTGTCTCGTGCGAGCATTGGGGCCACGCTATGTCATCGAGTGCGCTGGAGTATAACAAATTTGAGAACAAGGCAATTATACAGCCACCCTTCTCTCACGAAGTTCATATTTTTGGCGTTGTTACCAGTGACCAAATCAGCACTCCTAATGTATGTGTTTGCGGTGGCGGTCCGGTTGCTCGTGCTGGCCCTTGAGGGTGATGGCGCGGGTGCGGGCGTATTCGATCAGTTCGCCGGCGCTGATGGGGTGGAAGCCTCGGGCGCGGTTTTCGGCTTCGTCGCTGCCGTGGCGCAGGCTGATGACGAGCAGGCCGGCGGGGTTGAGCAAATCGGAGAGGATGCGGAAGGCGCGCTCGCGGACCGATTGCGGG
>JAPORV010000388.1 GCA_026710055.1 Aestuariivita sp. | reverse complement strand
ACCATTCTCGCGATCAACCTGCTGGCTGTGATACGCTTCAATCAAACCGAGAACCGTGTCACGGGCGTTACGATGGCACCATAAGGCCTGTCAGGCATAGCAGAGAACTTCGGTATCATCGCGGGAGGTAGGGTCGAAGGTGAGCTGACGGGTGGCGGTATTGCCAGGAAGGGGTTGTATGGCGAAGGATGTGCGCATAATGTGATTTTTCTTTCGAGAGATTCTGGCGAAGATTTGCTGATTTGGGGCAAATCTTGAATATAATTGTTGATATTGTATCAAATACCCGCAATCTTCGCCAGAGAAAAACGACAAAAGAGTCAACTTTTTCAGCGTTTTAATATTGAATTTAGGGTTTTTTTACAGACACTACATATTGATCCCATTGACAACTTAAATACATACGCCCGTTCAACCATGAGGCACATATACGGTTGTTATCAACGAACTTGTTGTGAACCGTTTAAAAAGTCAGGTCCGCACTGGTCAAAACTGGGTAAAAATACGTTGTTACACTGCAAAGTTGTTAGACAACTCTGCAATAGGATGATTTTGCACTCTAAAAAACACAACACATTACCACCGTTTAACCCCAAAACTGATACACCTTTGACTAACGACTAATTGCACACGACAGACCATTTAACGTCTCGTATATTAAAAAAATGGAGCTTATACGCTTAACTTGCCAAAATAGCTTGACACACTCTGAACGTTGGCGTGACAACGATGGTCGAAAGATCACTCTGGATCGCATTGCATCTGTAAGCGTTACCCTTTGCGATGAAACAAAGCACTTCGCGGTCGAATTGTGGAAGACATTTAAGATGGTCATAGCCGCAAGCCTGGCGCCGTATCAGTACAATTCTACATGACCAAAAAGAAACCGCTGTCAGAACACAAGCCAAGGGTCCGACCGCGCACGCGGATCATCAATCTGGGCGCCACGCTGGAACAGGCGACGCGTGCGTTTTTATCTCACGTGAAGCCAGTCGGTCCGTCGCGGCGGCTGCACAACCGAAAACTCAAGTGGGCTTGACGAAAATGACGTTTTGGCAAGTTAAGCGTATAAGCCCCCAAAAAATAACAACTTCGTCAGCTGCGACATATGCAAAAATACGCATTAAGAAAATATCGGGGTCTCATATAGCATTTCTAATTCTTCTTATAGCATCTTTTCCCAATTAGTATTTCAAGATATCGAAATAAACCTCGTTTTGATGTCATAGCAAAAACAGAATAAAACATGATTGAACAACATTTTTTGCTGTGTTTCACCTTCAAAATCGCCTTATGCAATCATTACTAAATCAGTACTACAAGTTAATTTTCTGGAAACATTTTAAAGTTTTCGAAAAGCCAAGTTCGCCAAAATGTCATTTCTTACAAAAAAGCTTTAGATTCTAGTGATTGTCACAACAATCGCGAGCCAAAAAACTACAAAAACTACATTATCTTCTCTTATTTCTCAAATTTAATCAATTTGTAGTAATCTTTAATAAAATTGGGGGTTGAAAAAAACATTCATACAAGGCACCATATTTAGTTATTATTTATAACCTATTACCAATTTCAAATTTTATTCGCCAAATTGTTGTAGGTTTCAAGGATTAGTACGCTATATATTAGTAAGGTGAAATAATGGTGTTCGCAAATCAGTTTATTGATACAGACTTTCATCCTATAGACATTGCAGAAAATTTAGCATCACACCATGCATGGGATTTTGATCGAATCACCGAAAACGAAATTGCTTTGATAGTCGAAGGCCAGTGGCGAACTTATTCAATTACACTTGCATGGTCAGGGAATGATGAAGTTCTCAGTGTTATTTGCAGTTTTGATCTCGCCCCTCCTGATACCAAGTTGCCTAGTCTCTTTGATTTAGTAAACAAAATTAATGATCAATGTTGGATAGGGTCATTTTCTTTTTGGGATGATCAAAAATTAATGGCATACCGCTATGGCTTGCTACTCGCAGGCAATCAAATTGCAAGTTCAGAGCAAATTGAAAATATGATTGATATTGCAGTTTGGAGTTCTGAACGCTATTATCCAGCCCTACAACTCCTAATTTGGGGAAATACTACACCATCACAGGCTATTCAGGTTGCTATTGCTAAGGCATACGGACACGCCTGAGCTTAAGCATCTTTACGATAAACAATTGGTCATCAAAATGGACTTAGCCACTATGACATCAAGAGGACTAATTTTGCTAGGTTGCGGCAAAATGGGAACCGCAATGTTATCACGTTGGCTAAAATATGGTCTTTCGCCCTCGTCAATTTGGGTCTATGATCCAAAACCAACCGAATGGCTTCATGACCAAGATGTACACCTTAACAGCGTTTTGCCCGATAATCCTGCAATTGTTGTAATCGCAGTTAAGCCACAAACAATCACCGTTGCACTTCAAAGCGTCAATCACTTTGATAACGGTACTACACTATTTATCTCTATTGCAGCCGGTACCTCAATCACTGAACTTGAAAGTTCACTTGGTGCACACACACCCATAATTCGCGCCATGCCAAATACGCCATGCTCCGTGGGATATGGAATAACAGCATTATATGGCAATACGAACATAACCAAAAGCAATGCCAAGCAAGCAACAAAACTTTTTGATACCGTTGGTCATACCGTTTGGCTTAACGAAGAATCCGAAATGTCGGCTGTTACTGGTGTAAGCGGATCAGGGCCGGCCTATGTTTTTCTATTAATTGAAGCCTTAGCGTCCGCTGGGGAAACACAAGGATTACCTTCTAATCTAGCAATGCAATTGGCAAAAGCTACCGTAACTGGTGCAGGCGCATTAGTTCAACAAGCGTGTGAAAGCCCTGCAGAATTACGAATAAACGTAACGAGTCCAAACGGTACAACGCAAGCAGCGCTTGACATTCTAATGGACAAAAATAAAGGAATGTTTCCACTCTTAAATAAGGCTGTAGAAGCAGCAACCGACCGATCGCGAGAACTTTCTAATGAATAAAATAACGTTTGATGATTTCTTAAAAGTAGATATTCGCGTTGGTACGGTATTGCGCGCCGAACCTTATCCCGAAGCACGAGTGCCTGCGATTAAATTATGGGTCAACTTCGGTCCCGAAATAGGTGAGATGAAATCGTCCGCACAAATTACCGGTCATTATTCTCCCCAAAATATAGTTGGACGACAAGTGCTAGGAGTGATTAACTTTCCACCCCGACAAATTGGGAAATTCATGTCGGAAACCTTGATCTTGGGCGTTCAAGATGAACAAGGTGACATTGTTTTGATCAATTCAGACCAAAAAGTTCAAAACGGTGCAAAACTGTGTTAATGAAACTCTTGTTATCTCGACCACTTCCTGTTGCGGTTGAGCAATACGCAAAAACTTTATTTAATACTGATATTCGGCAAAGCTATGCACCGATGTCGCTTGAGGAGATGTGTCGCTCTCTTGTTGAGTATGATATAGTCATGCCAACATTAGGTGACTTCTTTCAAAAAAATGTGTTTGCTGAAGCACAAAACAGACGGTGCAAGCTCTTGGCGAATTTTGGTGTTGGTTACAATCATATTGATGTTGACGCAGCACGAAATCATGGAATTGAAGTAACCAATACACCCGGTGCTGTAACGGACGCAACAGCTGATATCGCAATGACGCTTATTCTTATGACTGCACGTCGGGCAGGTGAAGGCGAACGATTGGTGCGCAACGAAAAATGGCAAGGTTGGCACCCAACACAAATGCTTGGATTACATGTAACCGGACGTTGCGTCGGCATCGTTGGTATGGGACGTATAGGAAAAGCAATTGCGCGGCGATGTCACTTTGGATTTCAAACGGAAATACGTTATGTTTCTCGAACAAAAAAAGAATTGGAATTTCATGCGACGTATCACAGCAATCTACTGGATTTAGCGTCAAAATGCGATATCATTGTTATCTCAGTACCGGCTGCGCATGATACATATCATTTGATTAATTCAGCGATATTTGAAGCTATGCAATCTCACGCAATCTTGATAAATATATCACGCGGTGACGTAATCAATGAAACCGAATTAATAGCTGCATTACAGACGAAGTCGTTAGCAGGAGCCGGACTAGATGTCTATGAGCATGAACCCAATATTCCAAAAGAACTATTAAAAATGGAGAACGTAACGCTATTACCTCATCTTGGAACTGCTGCCCTTGACGTCAGGACTGATATGGGAATGATGGTCATCAACAACTGTCTTGCTTTTGCAAACAAGAAAGCGCTCCCGAACCCTGTTTAATTTTAATCTAATCTTTATTTTCAAAACGCAGTTGTAAATTCAACTGGTTATGCCTGACAGCCGTTGACCTCAAATTCTATTAATCGAACCGAATAATTCGGGGCTTATATACTTAAATAAAAAAACACTATAAGTGGTGTAAATAATCAGAAATTTGCTGATTACTTTCTATATTTGGTAGTTTGTTCACCTAAGTATATAATCTCCAATAATTCAAAGAAACTCAAAATCAATTCAAATGATATGGAATTGAATTGTGACCGCATTTATTCTCATCACCGCAATGATAATTGATGGTATACTAGGTGACCCGCTTTGGCTTTGGAAAAAAATATCACATCCGGTCGTAATGATAGGTCGTTTGATTTCAATTTGTGAAACACATCGACTTAGTCAAGTTTCAGAGCGACTAAACGGAATAATTTTGATTTTTTTTCTGCTTTGCGTTACCATTCTAATTGGTTTTCTTTTATCCCAGCTTGGACCAATTGTTGAAATTCTGAGTGCTGCGATCCTGTTAGCTCACAAGTCCCTCATTGAACATGTTCGCGCTGTTGCAGATGCATTACGCTACTCCGTTGAAGATGGTCGCCTAGTAGTCGGGAAAATAGTGGGGCGTGAGACCAGCAATATGGATTATTCTGATATCGCTCGCGCAACAATTGAAAGCGCTGGGGAGAATCTATCTGATGGGTTGGTAGCACCGGTATTTTGGTTTCTCGTTGCCGGATTACCTGGTATGCTAGCATACAAAGCCATCAATACAGCCGATAGTATGATTGGCTATCGAACATCACACTATAAAGAATTTGGCTGGTCAGCGGCAAGGCTTGACGACTTGTTGAATTTTATTCCAGCCCGACTAACAGCATTGCTTATCTGCATAAGTTCCAAGCATTCAATCAAATGGCAATGCCTAAAAAATGACGCAATACGTCATAGGTCGCCAAATGCAGGATGGCCTGAAGCCGCAATGGCACGTGTTCTTGGTATCGCTCTTTCAGGTCCAAGAGTTTACGACGGGAAAATTCAAGAATATCCCTTCATCAACAATCAAGGGATTCGAGCAATTAATGTTAAACATATTGAAGCTGCAATTAACGTAATGTGGCGAACATGGGCTATCCTAATGATGCTTATTGTCGTATTGTTTATTCTTATTCATTGGTTTTTAACCTGAATTTCCAACTCGTTGAATTGATACGATAACTTTCAAAGTTGTATTCAGGGCGGTTTTCATTCACCACGATTTGACCATCAAAGTGGCTTATTTTCAGGCATTACTATTAAAAACTCCTCAAAAATTACCGCTCAAATTTATCAGTTTAAAATCCTAGCTAATTGGCCCTATCGGAGGATTGATTAGAAACCCACTCAATGCAATGAGTTGGACTTACAAGAAAAAATAAGTAAAAATGCTTTTGCCAGCAATTCTCGCTAAATATTTTTTCTTTTATTGTCTCCCTTGATGGCGTGATGATGCGGATGAAGGCTGAAAAAGTCGGTGAAACAGAGACGAAGGCGGGATGGCGTGAAGCCTCTTGCGGTGTCGTGGGCTTTGTTGACGC
>JAPORV010000110.1 GCA_026710055.1 Aestuariivita sp. | reverse complement strand
GATTGGCTGATTCAACGGAAATCATGTAAGATATTAAGAAATTGTACCAAATATTAGAAATCTTCGCTAGAACAAACGCATCAGAAAAGTACATGTTTTCAAATTTTTACCAGTGAATTTAGGTTTTTTTAACAGACATTATCTATAGATTGATTCATACCTGAATAGTTACAAAAAAAGTACTATTTTGGTAGCAATATGTTCATTGGTATGGATCCAAATTTTGTATTAACGTCGCATACGGTGGTTACGCCGTATCGAATATAACTCTCAACAGCTTTCTATGAGTAAGAAAACGTACCCGAAAACCAACCAATTGCGATGAAAATAATTGTCATTGGCATACTTCTCCCCAAAATGCTTTTTTCAGGATTACACCGAACTGGGAGACTGTCGTATTGTTCAATTATTTATAGGTATCTCTTAGTTCCTGCGTGGTTAACTCATAATGCCAGAACTCCTCATTATTCCCATCAAGGATCACTATCTCATACGCTTTGACGGATGGTTTGAGTCTTGCAACAAAATCTCTAACAGGCATATTACCGGGAGCTTTTTCGTCGAAAAAATAATCATAAACTTTATCGGTCATCTTATACCCGTGAGCTTCGTCATAAGATGGTGTTTTAAGTGAAATGACAATTCCTTCCATCTGTTTAATCTTTTCTTCGAACTCTTTTGTTGTCATTTCTTTCATATCTTTTCCTCTCAGGGTGCTTTTAGAGCATTGTGCAATAATGGCGCATTCTTCGAATAATAAGGCGATTTTCGGACACTGAAGCGGAGCCGACTGCGCATTTCTGGTATTGCGTTAACATATGGATACGGCACATCGTATATTTGACGCTAACATGAATTAAAGGGAAAGTATACGATAGTAGCAGTATTTCCACAAGCATGGCTTATGATTCCAGTTTCGGTGTATTCATTGAGAAATAGACGTCAAATAGAGCGTCAAATTGTCACTTCTTCAGCTTTGGATTTAAAATAATCATTGAATGATGAAATGTTTATCGCATACCCGAACATTTACTTTATGGGACAATAGTGATTATTATGGAGAAAATTCAACTTCATTGTTTGGTATTTGCCCAAAAGTAGGTTTTTAGCAGACTATTTTAAAATTTACGGCAAAAATCCTAATACTAGAAACATATGACTCAAGTAATTCAAAAAGCTACTCACGCAGTTCTGACCAAACTCTTTGATCCCGAAATTAGCATACCAGATTGGTTGCATCGACCCGGTCGTCCTGAATCAGGTGGCCAATGGGCTCCGGTGCAATAGATGTACCAAGCCCTTACGAGTCGCGTTCTTCCCGATATCATAACGACGCGCGAATGAAGAAGGGTACACGGAGTTCTCCAGAAAAATCCAGGTTGTTCTTTCATCTTTGAACTGGATGAAAAATAGCATTTCAATGCGTATCGCGCGACCACACTCCGTCTTTATTTAAACACCCACCAACTCGGATTCTCTAAGGACAACTGGATGCAGTACTGCCTGCATAAGAAAAATCTCGAAGGTGGTGGTTTTGCTAAACCTAAGCCACCCTTGTTTCCCGACGCGAACGGTTGTCATCAGCAACGAGCGTTCCGCGGTGCATTAACCGATATTTTATCTCAAAAACATGTTTTTGCATCAATACTTCGTTTAGCGGATTTTGAAATCCGTGATTTGATTAATACCTCAGATGTTGCTGATCGTATAGTCTACTTAATCGAGGTTCAAATCGGGAAGAGGCTTGAAAGATCAGCAATATAAAATTACTACAAGATTGCGAAGAGTCTCGGGCCAAAATTCTGGAGCACATAAGCAACACAATCCCCGCTTTCAGGGGCACGGTATCGTAAATAGGTTTCAATCGCTTCTACATCTTTTTGCATTGATGCTCCGCCCATTTCCTATCAATTTGAGTATTAAATTACTATCAAATTATCAACCAGTATTATAGAGTAAATTATCGATTTAATAAATGGATAGAAAATATGTCGAACTATTCAAAATTAGAAATTGGGGTAGGGGGGATAGTTTTTGCGATAGCTATCGGTTTTGCTGTTTTCTTCGGGCAAACAACCGGATTTAACAGCAATAGCGGAACTTACAATCTTACCGCAAGTTTTCGCTCTCTTGAAGGTATATCTATTGGTACAGATGTTCGCCTTGCCGGAGTTAAAGTTGGTTCCGTTGTAAATATATCATTAAATCCTGAAACATATCGTGTTGAAACCCGATTTGGTATCAGAGAAAAAATATTAATTCCAGATGATAGTGTGGCAGTTATTTCTCTAGAAGGTGTATTGGGAGGTAACTTTGTCGAAATCATTCCCGGAGGTTCTCCTGAATTTCTTGCCGATGGTCAAGAAATTCTTGATACACAGAGTCCTGTTAATTTAATTTCATTGTTATTGAAGTTTGCTGACAACGTAAGTTTATCATCTGCGAAATGAAACATTTTCTTTTGTATCTTTTCCTGATGATATACCCGATCGTGTCATTCTCTCAAGAAATCACTGTTACGCCTTTACCCAATTTAAATCCAACACAACAAAATCCAGAGCAATCAATCATTGATAAACTAGAAAATGAAGTTATTGATGAACAAGACAATGAGGCTATTGGAGAAACTGGAACCGGGGCTTTATTGCGGGCACTTGATAGAGTGAGCGGTGAAACTTTAGATATAGAATTACTAAATGGGCAGGAAACATTTTTTTTTGACTTAATAGTCAAAATGAACGAGTGTCGTTTTCCGCAAGGCGACCTCGCCAGTGACGCATTTGCATATCTTATGATTCGTAATGTCGACGAGACGGTCTCTTTATTTTCGGCTTGGATGATTGCATCTTCTCCGACATTAAGTGCATTAGATCATCCCCGTTACGATATCTGGGTAATTCGGTGCACTAATTCTTGAGCGGAAGGCGTAGAAGGCTGTAAAAAATCTGTTTTTAGGTTGAGCGCTTCATTCAAAAGATTATAATATAAACTTTGGCTGATCTCAACTGCACCTAAAGATGCAAGATGTGAGGTTAAGTACTGTATTTCAAATAGCTTGAAGCCACTTTGATTAAGTCGGTCAATGAGATAGGCCAACGCTATTTTTGAGGCATTACTGCGTCGGGAAAACATGCTCTCACCAAAAAATACCGCACCTAGTGCAACTCCATATATGCCGCCAATTAGGTGATCATTCTCCCAAACCTCAAGAGAATGTGCATAACCCATTTTGTGTAATCGCACATAGACATCTTTAATTTCATTATTAATCCAAGTTGTTGGCCTGTCGGCACAAGCGTCAATAGTGCCGTGAAAGCATTCATTAACTTTTATGTTATAATTTTCTTTCTTTATTGATCGTTGTAAAGATCGAGAAATCCGAAAAGCATTCAAGGGCAATACCCCGCGTGGATCTGGATTAAACCAGTTTATTTCATCGCTATTTCTGCTAGCCGCCATGGGAAATATACCCTTGCTATACGCATTGATAATGAGTGTTGGCGACAAATGCATTTTTTGACTAAACAAAAAGTAGAATAATCTGTCAGATTAATTTTAATTATTGTATATGACGTAGTTTACTTTCAATCCAGTTCTCCAACCAATGAATTGAGTAATTCCCTGACTCGATGTCGGGCTCTTCAAGGAGGGAATGAAATAAAGGTATCGTTGTATTTATTCCGTCAATGACTAATTCATCAAGTGCTCGTGATAACCGGATCAGCGCTGCATGTCGATTTTCACCATGAACAATTAACTTACCAATTAGTGAATCGTAATGAGGTGGAATAGTATATCCATCATATAATGCAGAATCTATTCTTACGCCTAAGCCTCCAGGCGCATGAAATTGTGAAATACGACCAGGAGAAGGATCGAAGTTGGGTAATTTCTCTGCATTTATTCTGACTTCAATGGCATGTCCTTTAAGAGTCAAGTCGTCTTGTGAAAAGGATAGAGGGAGACCAGCAGCAACACGAATTTGCTCACGAACCAGATCAATGCCATAAACTGTTTCAGTAATTGGATGTTCAACTTGAATTCGCGTATTCATTTCGATGAAATAAAATTCACCGCTTTGATATAAAAACTCAATTGTTCCAGCACCGATATACTTCATTTCAGCCATTGCTTCAGCACATATTCTCCCAATATTTTCGCGCTGTTCAGCAGTTATGACTGGACTTGGCGCTTCTTCAAATATTTTTTGATGACGGCGTTGTAGCGAACATTCTCGTTCTCCCAAGTGGACTGCGTTTCCAAGACCATCACCAAAAATCTGAACTTCGATATGTCGAGGGTTATTGAGGTATTTTTCGATATAAACGTCATCGTCACCAAATGCGATACGACTTTCGCCACGTGCAGTCCGAAATCCATTCTCAAGTTCATCAGCGCTTGAAATAACTTTCATGCCACGACCACCACCTCCGGCTTTTGCCTTAATTAATAAAGGATACCCGATCATCTCAGCCACTTTATGTGCTCTTTCCAGTGTATCAATGGCAGAAGCAGATCCAGGAACACATGGCACACCAAGTTTCTTCATGGTTTTCTTGGCTTCAATTTTGTTACCCATAATTTGGATATGTTCCGTGGTTGGACCAATAAAGGTTATGCCATGGTCTTTAACAACCTGTGCAAATAGCGCGTTTTCACTCAGGAAGCCATATCCAGGGTGAATTGCTTCAGCTCCCGTGATTTCGCAGGCTGACATAATTCCAACCGGTGAAAGATAGCTTGATATGCTGGGTGGCGGACCGATACAAACGCTTTCGTCGGCCATTCTGACATGCATTGCGTCTGAATCGGCGGTTGAATGAACGGCAACTGTTGCTATGTCCATTTCTTTTGCTGCTCGCACAATCCGCAAAGCAATTTCTCCACGATTGGCAATGAGAATCTTTTGAAACATTGCGGAGTGACCTTATTCGATAATCACTAATGGTGTACCGTATTCGACTGCTGTTCCATCCTCCACCAGTATTCTCTTGATTTTTCCTGCACAGTGTGCCGGAATATGATTCATTGTTTTCATGGCTTCAACGATCAATAGAGTATCACCTTCATTAACGTCAGCTCCCACGGTGATAAATGCTGCTGCGCCCGGTTCCAATTGCATGTAAACTGTCCCAACCATTGGGGATATGACAACACCAGGATGATGTGATAGATCATCCGGCGGATGTGCAGGCGTAACAGCGATATCTTTATTCTCAGTATTTTTTTTATAAAAATTATAATTAGCAGCAGATATGCTTTCTGCCCGCATATGATTTGCACTCATTCGCACGCTAAGACTATTATTATCGCCAAATTGACGCTCAATATGAAGTTCTGCGAGATTACTATTGTGTAGTAATTCTGTGAGTTCTTTAATTAATTCAACATCAATATCTTTTGATTTTTTGACCATGGACATTCTCAGATAAATTAGTAGTTCTTCGTTTTTGGATTCGCGTGAGGCGGGATGACTGACTTATCTCATATACAAGTTAATGAATTTTTCAACAGAGTTAATGTTGAAGCAACGAAGTTTCTTTTTAGCCAATTAATTCAGTTTAAGCTTCAATATCAAGTGCACGGATGTGCGTCAAAGTGCTTTATACTGAATGATAAAAGGGGCAGAATTGAGGTCATTCGTGCCTCGAGTCTTTAAAGATTTTAACAAGTCTAGTGGTTAGTTAAAAACAAAAGATTCCATTCGTTACCGAATCATGGCATTATCCTGCCACCGCGGTCACGCGGCCCGCGAAAACAGGAGACAGGCGAATGGGCAGGAAATCGACAAGGCAGGAGATCAATCTTTCGAACGAGGAACGCGAGCGCCTCGAAGACGTCATCAGCAACCCGCGGAGCCTTCAGAAGCAT
>JAPORV010000481.1 GCA_026710055.1 Aestuariivita sp. | reverse complement strand
TCAACGCGTTACAGATGTTTGAGGAGTCAGAGATTGCGGTGTTGTTGGATGATGCTGGCGACATGGGGTTCCAGCTTCCCTGCCAGAAGACGCCGGATACTCTGCCTGAGATTGCTGATGTCTCTTTGGGTGAGGCGGTGTTACTGATGGCACGACTGGGAGGGTATCTTAACCGTAAGAATGAAGCCCCACCTGGTCATCAAGTGGTATGAAACGGGTATTTTCGGTTGAGCATGGGAGCTCAAACGCTGGAGCGGTCGATTCGTCAGGGTGACCTGAGTGCACAGAAAAAGCTGCTTGTGCAGTAAAAAAATGGCCAATGGGCAGGGCGCGCCTATGTACCAACGTGTGGACTCATCCATCCATGTCCAACCCTGGACCTTTCCCGAATTCAAGGAGATGGCGCTCGACCAGGGCTGGGACCGCAATCCCAACCGACTTCTCACGCTGTGGACCGCCTACAACGGGTTACCGGGGCATTGGCGACGGTTCTGGACAAATCCCACGCTCAGTGACTTCTCCCGAATTTCCGATGACGTGAAGTGGACTCGACAGTTCCTCGCGTTTGAAGGAACCTACAGACAGACGCGCGATGGGGCTTTCCACAGGCAAATGGAGATCGAACTTCGTGCGTCCGATCACGCGATCGTACGCTGGCTGGCCGAGAAACCCGAGGGCTGGAACCTCGCCACCGACCTCCACGCGCCTACGAACCGCGCGGCGGTTCATGCGATCAAAACGGCGTTGCAGAACGAGTCACCTGATGCGGCACTCTCCGATTCCACGAACGTACACACGTACGTCCAAGACGCGATCAACCGGCGACTCTCCGGTGCGCATCTCGGATTATTGTGCTCGCGTGCTCCACTCGATTCTGAGAATCGGATCAAATGGTCAGTGGCCGACAACTTTGCAAGGTTCCAGCTACAGGGGCTGGAACCGTTTGAAACCGTACGCACGGCGGAGATCGCTCAAAAGAATCAAGCCAAGACACTGACGAATCTTGAAGGATCCAGCCTTGAAGCGTTTTCTGCGGACTCGCTGCGCCATCTCTTTGACGTCGGTGCAGACCACCTCCTAGAAGGGCAGATGGGCCGCTGCGATATCCGTCACCGTGTGGAGAGAAAGAATATGGCGGGGGATGTGGATGTTCTCGTCATCCATCATCAGGAAGGCCCCAATCCGGATCGCATCCACGACGGGCCGCGCGACTTCTGGATCGGCTCCGTCAAGCGCCGGGCACAGACATTCCTTCGCATCAAGTCCAATCGTACGGACACCGATGTCGCGCGTGATATCCAGCGTGTGCAAGAAGTGTTGAAACCCTTAACCGTCGGGCCATCGGATCTCATTGAAGATTTCAAGACTGAATGGCGCCACGCGGTTCATTTTGTCGTGATCACGCGCTCCTTCACGAACACCGAACTCCAGGCTATCGCACAAGAAATAGCTGATGTCTTCGCTGAGTATCCGTGTCATGGCATTGACCAGGTTTACAGCATGGACATCGCCGACGTCATTTCTGGGCGTGGCCCGCAGCCTCTTCCTCTTCCCGAACCCACGCAGGAAATCATACCCAAAAAAACGAAGGTGACGACAGAACCGACTTCGTGATGTGAGAGGTGCCGGTTCCGATCGGGATATAGGCTTGGATGTAAGCGTTCGGTTGAAGAGGTGTTAACAATTTCTATTCAGTTTTGAAAAAGATTTTTCGCCAGATGGCGAGCTTCAGCAACTATCATTTGGCGCGGTCGCCGACAATCTTTTAGATGCACTGGCCATTATGTTGGTTCTCAAAAAAGTACCGCTTCTCACCGCTCGACAGGCCTCGAAACTAAAACCCTTAAGGGCGGTATTCCGAATATTCTTTATCGCCGTTTTGCGCGCAAAATAAGTGCCCACGCATCCGTTAATTTTGGTATGATTTTTTTCTCCAGTTGAAACACTGAATGAAACTACATAAGATTACATTCGAGGTCATAATTTCGAAAAAAACTACTCATATATTTTAGTGGATTAACACCGAAGGTACGTTAGAAAATGACGTCATGAGGGTTTTCAAGGGAATAAATTTTGATACTATTTATATGACAGCAAAACCAGCATAAGAATTCCACAAAAACATAGTCCGCTTTTATATTGCCAAGGATGCGGTTCCTGATGGACTACAACCTAAAGAACTCCCCAAGCTAAAAAAGCCAACCCCAAGCTATTAATGTCGAGGAATAGCAAAGAAGCAGGTGACAAAACCAACTTAGTCTTAAACACCACTATTTAAGTCATCAAACAGGAATGTTTACAGTACAAATTAATCGCGACTAAGCACAGTATAGTACGCGTGAGGACAAAATTATTTATAGTCACTATCAATTTATTCAAATAGATGTGCCTAACCAGATAAATGTTCACGCTCTTTTGCGAGGCAAATTTGCTTTTGCCTCTCCCTGAATCTCATTTTGTCGGCTTTTGATGTTTTGTCAATACAGTGATGGCAAGAAACGCCTGGCTCGTATTCTGGACGCCTTGTGTCCTCAGGGGTAATTGGATGACGGCAACCATGGCACAATAAATGCCGCCCTTCAAGTAAATCATGATCCAAGCTCACGCGATAATCAAAAACGAAGCATGAACCTCGCCATAAACTCTCCTGTCGGGGGATATCTTCAAGATATTTCAGTATGCCTCCTTTAAGATGGTAAACTTCCATTTCGCCTTTGCCGAGCAGAAAATTAGTAGCCTTCTCGCATCTAATTCCTCCAGTGCAAAACATGGCAATTTTCTTAGCGTCAAAATTCTTATGCTGATGCTCCCACCAATCAGGAAACTCCCGAAAGCTATTAATCTGTGGGTTTACTGCACCGTCAAATGTTCCAATTGCCACCTCATAGTGATTGCGAGTATCAATGACAATTGTTTCGGGGTCATTAACAAACTGATTCCAATCTTCCGGTTTCACGTAACGACCAGTGCACAAAGCAGGATTTACATTCGGTTGCCCCATTGTTACAATTTCGGCTTTCAACCTTACTTTCATTCTTGAAAATGGAAGATGTGAAGACCAACTTGTTTTCCAACACAAGTCACTGCATTTTGGAAAGGTACAAATATAATTCAGAACTTCATTTACCGCCAAACTTGAACCACTTATCGTTCCATTAATGCCTTCTTGAGCCAATAGAATTGTCCCTTTAATTTTTTTATCTTCACATAACTTAAGTAAGGAGTATTTCAAAAACCTTGGATCATCAAAATGAACAAAATGATAAAATGCAGTAACTTGATACATTTGACTAGAGTAGCCTTCGATTCACAAACGATCAACATTTACATTGTTGAAATAACCAAGACCGACTAGACTAATCGAAAGATCAAGAAATAGAAACAGGAAAAGGCAAATGTCGGACGCATTGATCGTGATTGATGTACAAAATGATTTCTGTACAGGCGGTGCGCTCGCCGTCCCTAATAGCGACGAAATTATCCCACGAATTAACGCATTAATGTCTGAATACGACTCTATTGTTCTCACACAAGACTGGCATCCAAATGAACATTTATCTTTTGCGTCATCGCACAAACATAAAAAGGCATATGATAGCATTGATATGAGCTACGGATATCAAGTTCTTTGGCCTGACCATTGTATTCAAGGCAGTGAAGGCGCAGAATTTCATTCTGAACTAAATACGTCTCAAGCTAATCTTATCATTCGCAAGGGTATGAATCCAAATATTGATAGCTATTCGGCATTCTATGAGAATGATAAAAAGACTCCAACCGGATTAGAAGGGTACCTCAAAACACTTGACGTGACAGACGTAACTTTGGTTGGACTTGCGACTGACTTCTGTGTCAATTATTCAGCAGTTGATGCAGCCAAACTTGATTTTAACGTCAAAGTAATGACAGATCTATCCCGTGCGATTGATATTGAAGGATCTCTAGCCGATGCATTCAAAAAAATGACTTCTGTAGGCGTTAAACTCATTTGATTGACGATACCGAATGTGCCTATAATTTTCGAATGCCCTTCTTAAAGCCAAAAGGAAATATCACACATGGTGGATATTGCCACACGGGTATGGAACCACAAGTGGAAGATTGATCCAATTGTTCGATCTTTGATTGATACCGATTTTTATAAGCTACTCATGTGCCAATCAATATTTCGCAATCAGCGGAATACGCAGGTCACATTTTCACTCTGTAATAGAGACAGCAGTATTCCTCTAACCAAACTCGTTGACGAAGGCGAGCTCAGAGAACAACTTGACCATATTCGTTCCTTAAGCCTTCGACGTGGTGAAAGCACTTGGCTGCGCGGAAATACGTTCTACGGAAAACGTCAAATGTTCACCTCAGAATTCATGGCATGGTTAGAAAAACTGCAGTTGCCAGCATATCACCTAGAACGCGTTGACAATCAGTACGAACTGACGTTTGAAGGTCATTGGCCAGAAGTAATGCTGTGGGAAATTCCAGCATTATCAGTACTAATGGAACTTCGTGGACGCCATACACTCAACCAATTAGCAAAGTTTGAATTAGAAGTTTTGTACGCTCGTGCAATGACTAAATTATGGGAAAAAATTGAGCGGCTTAAACTTAACAAATCCTTGCGCATTGCTGATTTTGGAACACGCAGACGTCATTCCTTTCTTTGGCAAGACTGGTGTGTTCAAGCCATGGTTGAAGGATTGGGAGAAACCTTTGTTGGCACATCAAACTGCTTAATTGCAAAAAACCGAGATGTCGAAGCGATTGGAACAAACGCACATGAAATGCCTATGGTTTATGCGGCATTAGCGGATACTGATGAAGAACTATTACAAGCACCTTATGATGTTTTAAGTGATTGGCAAGAAGAACATGACGGTAATTTAAGGATTATTCTTCCAGATACTTACGGTACGCACGGATTTCTTGAACATGCTCCTGACTGGCTAACTCAGTGGACGGGCATTCGCATTGATTCAGGTGATCCAATCGAAGGCGCCGAACTCGCGATAAAATGGTGGGAGAGTCGTGGAGAAGATCCTTCAAAGAAGCTCGTTATTTTTTCAGATGGCCTTGATGTTGATAAAATCTTGGAACTTTCTGCACTTTTTTCTGATCGTGTGAAAATCAGTTTTGGATGGGGAACTCTTTTGACAAACGATTTCAGAGGCCTCACCAAAGACGATCAGCTCGCGCCTTTCAGTTTGGTTTGTAAAGCTGTAAAGGCCAACGGACGCTTAACGGTTAAACTTTCTGACAATCCAAATAAAGCATTGGGACCAGCAGATGGAATTGCAAGATATAAACGAGTCTTCAATCTCGGTGAACAAACAAAACAAGTTGTTATCGTGTAAATTCTCGATTTATTCTGCGATAATTTAAGCACTTCGCGCAGACATAAATTCTTCAAGCATGAGAGCACCTTAGGAGGTTTCAATAATATGAAATTGATTTCTGTCCGATTTTATCCATTCTCGAGTTCTTTCCCGATCATCACTTCGCAGGCATCTTTCAGGAACTTCGAATTTTGTTACGTCAGTAATAAGAATCTGGGCGTTAAATCTCTCAAGAAGATTTAAAAGATCTGCGAGTACCAACAGGATCAAGGGGTCAACATCTGGTAGGGCAACAGCAATCCTTCAACATCAATTTTCTCTAACAATTATGCTGCTCTAAAAATTGGAGGTAATAGAAACGGACAAATAAAAACAAGATTTTGGAATGCCTTGTGTAACTAGTGTCTGTTAAAAAACCCCCCTTTTCTGGCGACTGCCAAGAGAAAAATATGAATATTTTTCATCGCAATATCAAATTTATTGGGGAATTTTACTGCACAACTGCTAATTACCCGATGTCCGGTGGCCTCATCAGGCCGACATTTCCGCTAAAATGACGCAGCAGACGGACTCCGCCTGTCC
>JAPORV010000012.1 GCA_026710055.1 Aestuariivita sp. | reverse complement strand
CGTCTTGATGGTTCTTGACACAACAGTGATCACAGTGAACGGTGTGCGAGGGAAAAGTGCCGGTGCCATCAACGGCAATGGCGAGATGACCATCAAGAACAGTATACTGCTCAAAGACCAGCAATTCTCGCTAATTTTTTTTTAAAATGTGCTATCGCACCAGAAATCCCGAATAATTTTGGATCATTAGAACCTTTTTCTGTTATAGCCCCAAAGGGAAGTATTTTGGCGGCAGAACGACCAGCACCGGTATCGGTTAGACATATACTCGGACAATTTTTGCATGATGTTATCTTTGGTGCATTACATCAAGCATTACCAGACACATTACCTGCTGAGGGCGCTAGTGCTCTTCGGACAGTTCAGATTTCTACAAGAGCCTGTTGTCTGGGTGATCGTCAAACACATAACAGTGAAGTATTGATGTTTTATTCTGGCGGTACAGGCGCTAGACCTTAGATAGATGGTTTATCTTCTACTGCTTTTCCGTTGGGAGTTTCTACGATGAGCGTTGAGGCAACAGAGCAGGTTAGTCAGATAGTCATATGGCGAAAAGAACTTTGTAACGGGTCGGGCGGTGCTGGTAAGTTTCGGGGTGGTTTAGGCCAAATTATTGAAATTGAGCCATGCAACGGGTACAACATTTACATTAATGCGATGTTTGATCGTATTGATAATCCTGCCCGTGGTCGTAATGGTGGGGCAGATGGTGCGAGAGGCAAAATTAAATTTTCTAATGGCAAAACACTTAACAGTAAAGGTCAACAGCTTATTAAGAACGGGTCCCGACTAAGGTTAAGGCTTCCTGGTGGTTGCTATGGCCTTGCACGTGACTGACATCCAAAGTTAATCGCTGAAGATTTGCGATCTGGGTTTATTTCGAAATACCAAGCCCAAAATGATTATGAATTTGAGGAAAAAACATCTGAAAAACGTTTTGTATTAATGATAGGATCAGTAAGAGGTATAGGTTATGCCCGTGCTAAGGCTTTATTTGAGGATGGTTTTGAAATTTTTCTTGCTGATATTAGTTCTGAGGGTATGGCGAGTGCTACACAGTTATTGGGTGCAGTTGCGGGTATTGTCTGCGATATGGGAAATCCAGATCAAGTCAGTGATATGTTTGAGCAGATCGCAACAAATTATGGGCCTTTGCATGCGCTTGTTAATAATGCTGGGATTGCAGAACCGGGTGATTTTTTGTCTTACACCTTTGAGGTGTTTGAAGAAGTAATTAGTGTCTGTTAAAAAACCACTATTTTTCTTAAATTTCAAGAGTTTACCATGCATAAAAGTATATTTTTCAACGTGTTGACTTAACCGAAATATGTGGATGCCTTTTCTTCAATTTAGCGAAGATTGGCTGATTCAATGGAAATCATGTAAGATATTAAGAAATTGTACCAAATATCGGAAATCTTCGTCAGAACAAACGCATCAGAAAAGTACATGTTTTCAATATTTTACCAGCGAATTTAGGGTTTTTTAACGGACACTAATTAGCGTTAATGTAAAGGGGGGTATTTGTAGCAACACAACTTGCAGCCCGGAATATGGTTGAGCATGAAATTACGGGCGCTATTGTCAATATGTCATCAATAAATGCGCAAGTTGCGATTCCTAGTATTTCTGCATATTGTATATCCAAAGGTGGTGTTATGCAGTTTACAAAATCGGCGGCACTTGCGTTAGCACAGTATGGTATTCGCGTGAATGCTGTTGGTCCTGGTTCTATTGACACCAAAATGTTGGCGGGTGTGAATGCAAATCCTGATGCTTATAAGCGTGTTATGTCGCGTACACCACTGGGTCGTATGGGCACAACTGACGAGATAGGGGTAGTTGTGGCGTTTTTATGTTCGAATAAGTCGAGTTATATAACTGAGGAAACAATTTATGTTGATGGGGGTAGACTTAGTTTAAATTATACTTGTTAGATAAATGAAGGGTGTTATTCTAAATTGATTAATGAAGAAATCTGCGAGTGCTTCAACAGTTGAGCTAAAAAATCAGTCTAACTCTATGTCAATATGCTTAGTATGAATAGGTATACTGTCATACGAGAAGCAGTTCGATAAAAGCTAAACGCCCCTTGTTATAAAGGATGGGGACGCAGTTGACAGCAACTTGAATACTAAATTAAAATTAGAAGTAAGTAGTCGTGAGGTTCATAGCGTTAGCTTGTGAAGGAGTGCGGGTTAGCGTTTTTCCTATATTTAGCGTGAATTGATCAATTAATCCTCAATAAAGCAGGAATATGTTGAAATTACGGTTGAGTATTTTTTGATAATTTTGCGTAAGTTTAGGTGAACATTAAAGTTGGTTAGTTGTTGTCGGGGACAATTTATAGGGAAAAACCATGGTTGGATATTTTAAGGTTGATTTTTTTCTTTTTCCGGTTGGTTTATTTATGGTGCCAGATCAGTTGCAGAAAATCAAAGATAAAGTCAATTTGCTTTTGGTACTTGTCGCAGTAACGACGAGTTCTATTGCTGAACAGACTTATGCACAGTCCGCCTCAGAGAAAGGTTTACAGGTTGCCAAAGCGGTTCGTGCTGCATCTAGTGGGTTTGATAGTCTCACTGCTGAGTTAGAGATGACATTGCGTAACCGGCAGGGAAACGAGAGCAAGCGCACGCTAAGAATAAAGACGCTTGAAACAATGGGCAGTGGTGACAAAACAATTTTTGTGTTTGATAATCCTAAGGACGTTAAAGGCACAGCGTTTTTGATTCATAGTTATAAAGATAAAGCCGATGATCAGTGGCTTTATTTACCTGCGCTTAAACGGGTAAAGCGAATTAGGTCATCCAATCGATCGGGTTCGTTCATGGCCAGTGAGTTTTCTTACGAAGATATGATTACGCCAGAGGTTGAAAAATTTCAGCATACTTGGTTGCGTGATGAATCTTGTGTAAATCTAACTTGTGCTGTTATTGAATTGTTACCGTTGGAGAAAGACTCGGGTTATTCTCGCCAAGTGGCATGGTACGACACAGATGCATACCGTCCATGGAGGGTAGAGTATTTTGATCGTCGTAACAATAAACATTTGAAAACTCTTACTTACAGTGATTACACTCATTATGAGGGTAAGCATTGGCGACCAGAAAAACTTTCGATGGTTAATCATTTGACAGGCAAGAGCACCGATCTAGATTGGCGAAATTTCAATTTTGGAGTTAAATTGAGTGAGCGTGACTTTACCCAAACTAGTCTTCGTCGGATACGGTAAGACTTTGTGGCTTTCTGTGATATTTTTGAGATTATTTGCTGCCGGTTTGGTTATTATTTGTGCTTTTTCGGCTTGTGCTGATGAATTAAGAAGTTGGGATATGGAGACATGGGGTACTGTTGCTACAAAGGGACGGGTATTCCTGGATAAACCATTGAATCGGCAGCAGTCTTCACATCATGCAGAGTTAATTTTTGAATCGACAGTTCATTGGGAAAATTCAAGTGGAAATAGCTTTACTTTTCGTCCACATATTCGAGCAGGAAGGTCAGATGCAAATGTTGCCGCAGCAGATGTGCGGGAGGCTTATTTTTTGACATTTGGAAATGCCGAGAAATTCGAGTGGGAGTTTCGACTCGGCATAGATCAAGTTTTTTGGGGAACAACCGAATCGACTAACTTGGTCAACATCGTTAATCAGACTGATTTTGCTGCTGATCCTTTTGGTGATGAACGATTAGGGCAGCCAATGGTTCACGGAACGATCGCCGGTGATTATGGTATCCTAAGCTTATTGGTTCTACCTTATCATCGACCGAGAACTTTTCCTGGTTTCGAAGGTAGGTTTCGAACACATCCGTGGATTTCAGACCGGTCATCTGATATATTATATGAGCATCCAGATGGCAAAAGACATGTGGACTTTGCTGCACGCTATGGAACGAGTATCGGGTTTTTGGACTTTGGAATTAGTATTTTTGAGGGTACAGCCCGCGAACCTTTACTTGTGTTGAATGGTTGCACAGAGCAACAAATTTTATCATCCTATCTACAGGATAAGACTTGTAGATTTCAACAAATCTATAATCAAATTGAGCAGGGCGGGCTTGATATACAAGTGACTCTGGGAGATTTTTTAGGAAAAATGGAGGTTGTACGTCGTAACGGATTCCCGCCAACAGGATATTACAATGCGTTTGTGGTTGGCGGTGAATATGCTCTTTATAATGTTTTTGAATCCGATGCCGATCTGACTTTATTTAGTGAATGGATCCATGATGAGAGACGAGAAAATGCCACAAATACTTTTCAGAATGATCTCTTTATGGCGGCACGTTATAATCTAAATGATGTTAGTGATACTAGTTTTACAGTTTCAGTGATAGATGATCTTGATTACTCAACTCGTAGTCTTAATTTGTTATTTGAACGCCGCCTTACTGACTCTGTGTCAATAGATATTGAATCATTTTTATTTTTAAAACCTCCCGAGCAAGAAGATCAAATCTACTTCCCGCTAAGAGACGATGCTTTTTTAGGAATTAACCTAGTTTATGGCTTCTGATTTTTGGGGGTTCGTAAAGATATTTAGTGTCTGTTAAAAAAGCCTAAATTATTCAATAAATTGCTGAAAACATTACTTTTCTGTTGAGTTTCTTTGATAACGATTTCTGATATTTAGTACAATGTCCTAATATTTTGCAAGATTTTCATCGAATCAACCAATTTTCGCCAAATTGACGAAAAGATACTCGCATATTTCGGTTGAGTTAACAGGTTGAAAAATGTGCTTTTATGCATAGCAAACTCTTGAAATTTGTGAAAAAAAAGGTTTTTAATAGACACTATTTATTTACGTGTCTCGCAATAAAAAATTACCTGAAAACGATCCCGAATCTCAGAAATAATCTATTATTTGAGCCATCTGCAAAAGTCAGTAGCGGATTTCGATTGTGATGATGGACGAAGGGGTGAGATAAGATTTCAGCAATCACTCGATGGATGCAAGCCCCCAGAAGCTGATTTATTTGACAAAACCAGCTCACATCGTCACTATATGGGGCAGAGTACGAACATTCACGCAAGCGGAACCCATGGGCTCGCACACCCACATCTAAGACAGCATGAAGGGTGATGCTAGGTGCGCCAGTCTTCGTCACTGATCAACGGTTAAGGCGAAAATACTGAACAACAAATGACAGACGACTTTCGCCGCACCCCGAACCCGGAGATGACGACACCCCATACCTATCCTTTCTCGCCGCACTTACTCGCTCAACACTGGAGCGTTTTTGAACCGCTCTGTTGATGGGTCAACATGACCCACTGACCGTCAAGCAAGGGCCTTAAGACGGAGGTGTTCTCTCAGGGCCTTATTCCGACAGGGGAGGGTGGATCACAGGCCCTGATTGAGAAGCGTGCTGATAACTCTCCGCACCATCATAGGCGGCCTCCATCAGTTCATCACAATAAGAAACATGCTGTGCACTCAGCCGGGCTCAAGGAAGAACCAATACACTTTCCAACCCACACAGATGACTAAAGGGAGGGTCACATGGCAACCGATCAATCAAGACTCGGGTGGTGCGCCTCTCTCGGATAGCCTTGGCGATAAAGAAACGCACCAAAGCATACCGGTCTTTTTGTGGGCGTCCATAACGATGGCGGGCACTGCGAAAAAACATTTTCACCGGTTATTGATCAAGGGCGGCAATAAAGCTCTGGTGTTTTTCATTCGCATTATCAACCAAGATTTGCCCCAAATCAGCAAATCTTCGCCAGAATCTCACAAAAGAAAGATCACATTATGTGCACATCCTTCGCCATACAACCCCTTCTTGACAATACCGCCATCGAACAACTCACCTTCGACAAAGAGTTATCTTTTAGGTATGGGTGTTGATATTAATCTTGACAATACCGCCATCGAACAACTCACCTTCGACCCCACCTCCCGCGATGATACCGAAGTTCTCTGCTATGCCTGACAGGCCTTATGGTGTCATCATGACGCCCGTGACACGGTTCTCGGTTTGATTGAAGCGTATCACAGCCAGCAGGTT
>JAPORV010000497.1 GCA_026710055.1 Aestuariivita sp. | reverse complement strand
TTTTTTCATCGGGTTTTTCAATCCGAGGGTTGTCATGCCTGCTGGGTAGGTGGATATTTTTTTGACGCAAAAATCACCCGCAGGGCATCATGAAAAAAAGTGACGGGAATTGCTGCTCTCTATGTGTTGTGTATTTTCTTTTTTTCGTATATGTAAAAATACAACATGTCCCTTCTGCTTTTCAACAAAATGCCCAAAAGCGGGAAAAATTCAATTCAATGCAACGTTTTGCAAGTAGCTCAATTGATTATCTTTTTAAATTCTGGTTTTTTTATGACTATATACCATTCCCTCCACCGAAATAACCGTTGATCATGAAGATACAAGGAGACGCAAAACTGATGTCAAAAAAACGATGAATATGATTACGGCGAAGAATAGCGGTGAAACTCCATTCGTAGAATTCGAACGCGTACAAAAAAGTTATGATGGCGAGAGTCTCGTTGTAAAAGACTTAAACCTCTCAATGCCGAGAGGAGAGTTTCTCACAATGCTTGGTCCCTCTGGATCGGGAAAAACAACTTGCTTAATGATGCTCGCAGGTTTTGAGACCGCAACCTATGGTGACATTCGACTTGGTGGGCAAAGCATAAACAATATACCTCCACATAAACGCAATATAGGAATGGTTTTCCAAAACTATGCGTTATTTCCACACATGACTGTCGCGGAAAATTTATCATTTCCTTTAGAACTACGAAAAATTCCAAAATCAGAAAGAGAAGAAAAAGTTCGACTTACCTTGAATATGGTTCAAATGGATTCTTTTGGCGGGCGACGCCCAGCTCAATTATCGGGAGGCCAACAACAACGAATCGCCCTTGCGCGCGCCCTTGTGTTTGAACCGGAACTTGTCTTGATGGATGAACCGCTTGGTGCACTGGATAAACAATTACGAGAGCATATGCAATTTGAAATCAAAAGTATTGCCGACTCTCTTGGAATTACCGTAGTATATGTTACACATGACCAAACTGAAGCACTAACAATGTCCGATCGCGTTGCCGTATTTAATGACGGACATATCCAGCAACTCGCCTCACCTGATACACTGTATGAGGAGCCAGAAAATAGCTTTGTAGCTCAATTCATTGGTGAGAACAACACTCTTGAAGGTATCGTTCAGGAAATTCATGGCGATACTTGCTTGGTTGAACTTGATGGCGGGGAGTTAATAGATGCAAAACCCGTTAATATTAAAACTACAGGTGAACGAACACGTGTCTCTATTCGACCAGAACGAGTAGAATACAATAAAGAAAGACTATCAAATGACGCTCATCTTCTTCAAGCGACTGTTATGGAATTCATTTATATGGGTGATATCTTCCGCACACGTCTATCAGTCGCTGGAAATCAGGACTTTATCATTAAAACAAGAAATGCACCTGATCAAGTTAGACTTGAACCAGGTACCGAGATTGAAATAGGATGGTTGGCACAAGATTGCCGTGCTTTGGACGCTCCAAACGGAACGATTTGAGAAAAATCGCAAATTAATCAATCAGGACATCGGGAATACTGAATGTTCTTGATACTATGAATCGAAAATCCCTGTGGTTTCGGTTCCTTTACCAAAATGCAGGGATATATCAGGAGAAAAACATGAAATTCACAATAACCTTTTTGGTTTCTTCGGCATTAAGTTTAGCTGGTTCGATTGGCTTTGCTAATGAAGAAGGGATGGCAGACTCAATGACAGTTGTGTCTTGGGGTGGTGCATATCAAAAATCTCAGCAACGCGCTTATTCAGAACCTTATGCCGCAAAACACGATGGTCTCACGGTTATCTGGGATGAAAGTTCAGCTGAGGCGGTGGCGAAATTGCGCGCAATGAATGAAGCTGGTAACGTCACTTGGGATTTGGTTGATGCCGTGGCTGCTGATGCCATTCGTCTCTGCGATGAAGGTCTGGCAATGGAAATAAATCATGATGAAATGCTGGCTCCCGGCGATGACGGAAGTACGGCGACAGAAGACTTTGGTGATTTACTCGTCTCAGATTGCTTTATTCCACAAATTGTCTATTCGACCACGTTTGGTTATCGAACCGATCTCGTCGGTAATACACCACCAGAAAATGTTTGTGCTATCTTTGACTTAGAAACATACCCTGGAAAGCGAAGCCTAGAAAAACGTCCTGTTAATAACATGGAATGGGCATTACTTTGCGATGGTGTCGAAAAAGATAACCTATATGATGTTCTTGCTACCGAAGAAGGGCAGAATCAAGCGTTAGCTAAACTTGACACCATTAAAGATAACGTTGTATGGTGGTCGGCAGGTGCTGACACACCACAACTTCTCGCAGACGGTGAAGTTGTTATAGGATCGACATATAATGGACGTCTGTTTTCAGTCATTGAAGAACAAGGCCAACCTGTAAGCATGCTCTGGGACGCGCAAGTGTTTGACCTTGACGGCTGGATTATTCCGACTGGCTTGCCTGAGGATCGCCGCGCGCGCGTTGTTGACTTTCTTCGCTTTGCAACAGATACGCAACGATTAGCAGATCAAGCGAAATTTATTTCTTACGGACCGGCTCGAGCATCATCAGCACCACTCATTGGTAAACATGCTGACCTTGGTATCGAAATGGCACCTCATATGCCAACTGATCCGGCCAATGCCAAGAATACAATACTTTTCAATTATGAATTCTGGGCAGACTACCGCGACGATATAGATGCTAAATTTCAAGCATGGTTAGCTCGATAAATGAAGCTAAAGTAGTGCACATTAACTTTGTGCACTACGCACCTAAACACATTTAAATTCATGGCAGTCATAGCCAAACAAGAAGACGATTCGAAACAAGATGGCTTAATTCTTACGGCTGACGGTATGTCGTTAAAAAAGTCATTAGCACGCAGTCTAAGGATGCAAAAATTACGTGCTTTAATGCTAATCCTGCCATTGTTAGCTTTTATTCTCATCACCTTTATCGCACCAATCACCGATATGCTTTTTCGCTCGGTTGAAAATCAAATTGTCCGTGAAACCTTACCGAGGACACTTAATGAACTTCAATATTGGGACTTAAGTCAGAAAAAAGCACCAGGCGAAACTGTTTTCCATGCGTTGTATGATGACCTTGAGATTGCAATTGAACGCAAGGTCCATACACGGCTTGGTACCCGATTGAACTACGAACAAACCGGGTTCTCCTCTTTATTTCGGCGTACGGGACGAAATCTAGACGCCATTGGAAAAATCTGGCAAAAGCAATTCGAAGAATTTGATCCATTTTGGAAAAAAGGGGAGAACTGGGCGAACTTACTTATGACTTCGGATTGGATCAATAATGCCAAAGAATGGGAAAAAACCTCAGATCACTTACAGCCACCATTTGTACTAAAACCAGAATTAGTAAACCTCCTACCAAAAACTACAGAGGCATATAGTGCGTTTGCCCGTTATGTGCAGTTGGAAGAAAATGAAGCGTTATATAAGAAAGATCCATGGCCAGGAATTTATATTAAGCTGTACCAAGACTTAATTTCAGAACCAGACTTATCAGCTTTATCAGGAATGGGCGCTGACGAACTGCGTTCAACAGCCCAAATGGTTTCAACATTTGAGACAATCTCATTTAAAGATGGATTTCTTGAAATTGATAAAGATTGGGGTGAAATAGATATTTGGCGCACCATTCAAGTTTATGCTTCTTCATACACATCCGGTTATTTCTTAAATGCAATTGATATGCAAAATGGTCCCGATGGTCCAGAACTGAGGCCTGAAAACGAGCGCATCTATATCATACTGTTTATGCGCACCTTATATATGTCGTTAATTATTACATTTTTTTGTATTATACTTGGGTACCCCGTCGCTTGGCTTCTTGTAAATATTCCCACCCGAAAGTCAAATTTATTGATGATATTGGTGCTTTTGCCGTTTTGGACATCTCTACTTGTCAGAACATCTGCTTGGAAAGTCATGTTGCAGCAACAAGGAGTCATCAATGATATATTGGTTTGGCTCGGCTTAGTGGATGACGCTGCACGTCTTGTAATGATCAATAATCAGTTGGGGACAATCATCGCAATGACACATATTTTATTGCCGTTCATGATTTTACCAATGTATTCAGTTATGCAGACCATACCCCCAAGTTATCTCCGTGCCGCTAAATCTCTTGGAGCAACCAATTGGACTGCCTTTTGGCGTGTATATTTCCCACAAACTATCCCAGGCATCGGTGCCGGTAGTATTTTAGTCTTCATTCTTTCAATCGGCTATTACATCACACCAGCAATCGTAGGTGGTACGTCTGGAGTGTTCATTTCAGATCGGATCGCCTATCACATTTCAAGTTCATTAAATTGGGGATTAGGTGCAGCACTTGGTACCATTCTCCTTGGCGTTGTCATACTTCTTTATTTCGCCTACGATAAAGCTGTGGGCATAGATAATGTGAAATTGGGAGGTTAATCACATGGGTGCTTTAACACCAGTCAAGCGAGCAAACCCAATTTTTTGTGTGTCGGTCGTTGCATTATTCGGTGCAGTTATTGGCTTGTTTTTCGGAATAGCTCAAAATCAAGGCTTGTTGGGTTTAATCTTCGGTACTTTTCTTTCTGGTGCCGTTGCCTATGGATGCACCAGAATGAAAAAAGAAAAAACTGCAAGATGGGGTCTTGTCATTGTTAGCACTTTATTTGGTTTTTATTGGAACGGATTCACAGGTTTAATTATCAGTGTTATTTTAGCATTTTTGTTTGGGTGGTTAATTTTTTGGCTCTTTGAATCGCGTTACCGAATGCGATTGGCTTCATACCTAACCCCAATACAGGTGTTATGGCATTATACGTTTTTGGTAATCTGTGGTTTCGTTTTCTTTTTTCTCATCACCCCAATCATTGTCGTGATGCCTTTGAGTTTTAACGCACAAGATTTCTTCACTTTTACACCTGAAATGCTACAACTTCAGCCAGAAGGCTATTCTCTAAAACACTATAAGGATTTTTTCATCTCAGACGATTGGCGACAGGCGCTACGAAATTCCTTTTTAATTGCGCCAATGGCAACTGTACTTTCTGTAGGTTTTGGAACGCTTGCCGCTATTGGACTCAGCCAACCTCATGTTCCTGCAAAACGAATAATTACCGCAATTTTGATTTCCCCGATGATCGTCCCACTCATAATTTCAGCAGCAGGAATGTACTTCTTTTATTCCCGTGTTGGTTTGCAAGGCACTTACTGGGGTGTTGTTCTCGCTCATGCCGCACTTGGAATTCCCTTCGTCATTATCACAGTAACAGCAACCTTAGTTGGTTTTGATCAATCGCTCACACGTGCAGCTGCAAGCATGGGTGCAAGTCCAGTAATTACATTCTTTCGCGTGCAAATGCCACTTATTTTACCAGGTGTCATTTCTGGCGGCCTTTTTGCCTTCATCACCTCATTTGATGAGGTTGTGGTCGTTTTGTTTGTCGGATCAGTTGGACAACAAACCTTACCTTGGCAAATGTTTACAGGTTTGCGTGAGCAGATTTCACCAACAATTCTTGCTGTTGCAACAATTTTAGTAATAATTTCAATATTGCTCCTAAGCACGGTTGAAATGCTCAGGCGCCGGTCAGAGCGCTTGCGAGGTATGACACCAGGTTAATTTCTCCGCAGTTTCTAGTATAGCAGCGCTATTGAATTGATGTTAGAAACTGAAAAATTGTTGTCTTATTTATAGTGAATGGTAGTGAGTCGTCTCACTGATAACAATACCACATCCCGATTGGTTTGAGCAAGGCCGTTTCTGAGGTCGGAACATCGACAACGGATGAGGAGATAACATATGAGGCATAATGATGAACCCGAATGGACGAAAGTTTTATCATGTCACGCTGGATACTGAGGAGCGATCGTTTCTCCAGGATCTGGTGGAGGGCGGCAAGGGCTCCAAGGAGGCACGCACCCCCTTGCCCGCGCGTTCTGGCCAACGGGCGGTTCACAACCGACGGTGCTCGCATCGAACTAAAATCTCTATACCCATCAACACAATAAAGTTAGTATACTAGTAGTCTTAAGTACTTACTTAGTGTCTGTAAAAAAAACCCTAAATTCGATATTTAAACGCTGAAAAAGTTGACTCTTTTGTCATTTTTCTCTGGCGAAGATTGCAGGT
>JAPORV010000309.1 GCA_026710055.1 Aestuariivita sp. | reverse complement strand
TGGTCAGCAGGGTGACAGCTTGGCAGAAAAGGCGCAACGAAGGAAAAAAATCCGTCGATGGGCGATTCACACCCGAGAAGGCGCGAAACAAATCACTTTACCCAGTAATTTAATAATGTTGGAATACTAGAAGAAATGTCTGTATACTGTAAATGACGGGGTTTCGAAGAAACTATATTGGTCTTTAAAAAGATCATACCACTTTTATAAACAACGTGATGATGTAGATTACCGAACTGTATGCAAAGCGATCAAAGACAAGAGTTCAAGTCAATGAAAATCCCTGACTTTCTGTGTATTGGTTTGTCAAGTTGAAAAGCTCTATTGATGAGGGTCTTTGGAAGGTGATAGCTCCCCTTGAGGAGAACTAAGGTGTCTTCTATGTCTGAAAAAAAGCAAAATAGCACGAGAAGAGTGTGCATTCGAGCTACGCGGTGTCGCAATCTGCCTATTTTTCACATTAGTTCTAGCAAGTATAAAACCTGGTTTATTAAGGGGCTGAATCGCCATTTTTTTGCTTAGGAGATTTTCCTTTATGACCGCAATGATATAGATCTGTTGGGCGTTATTTTCGATTGCGGCAAATGAGTGATAGCTTTGGTGAAAGTAAGGGATTTTTCACCTCATAAGTCCTTATCTCTGGAGAATTTTTAACGGTTTATGTCATGTGTCATGCTATATGATATTTTTTGTCGTTATTGAGCGATGTTTCATAAATCAACTGTAAGTTTTTCCGCGGGTAGATCGGTTGTGTCTGATTGAGGGGTGCCCGGATTCATTAATGGTACGACATGATCTTGGTTTGGTTGGCAATAGAGCATTAGCATTAGAATTGACTCAAAACTGATTTTGTAAAGAATCTGCATCTGTAATGTACCTGTAGCTCTTTGGATTATGATTGGGTTTTTGGCGAAAAATATAAGCAAAAAAGATTGGAACAATAAATTTCAGGATGTATCAGAAAAAGGATCAATATCGTGATTTACAGCCTACGTATAAATGAATAACAGGTTTGTTACAGAAAAGTGATTAAGGCGATTATGCGCATTTCTACAGTTTGAGATCACAGTATTTCAACGATACTGGCAAGGCACGGTGTGTTGAATTTCTTACTGTTTGAAATAGGTTATTGAAGGTTAGTTGTGGAATAATGTCTTGACTCAATTACAGACAGAAATTGAAATCCATAGTTCGCTGAAAAGCATAACTGAAAGCGACTGGGACTTATGCGCCTGTCCTGAAGCTCTGCAAGATGAGCGTCCTTTCGATCCGTTCACAACCTATCGTTTTTTAAAGGCGTTAGAGAACAGCGGCTCAGTTGGAGGCAACACTGGCTGGCAACCGCAATATCTAACTGCGAAAAACGAAAACATACTAATGGGAGTTGCGCCGCTCTATGTAAAGTATCACAGTCAGGGTGAGTATATTTTTGATCACAATTGGGCTTATGCTTACGAAGGGGCAGGAGGGCAGTATTATCCAAAGTTACAAATGGCCGTTCCATTCACACCGGTGACAGGACGACGCCTTCTTGTTAGATCAAAATTTGCGGAACCCGCGCAATCTGCACTTATTGCTAGTGCTATTAAGTTGGCAGAAAGAACCAATTTATCGTCATTTCATATTACATTTTGTACCGAAGAAGAAATCGCCTGTGGTCATCAACTTGGGTTAATGCACCGTGTTGGTCAACAATTCCACTGGGAAGACAATTCCTATCAGAATTTTGACGATTTTCTTTTGTCATTATCGTCACGTAAGCGAAAAAATATAAGAAAAGAACGAACTCAAGCAAATGATTTCACAGGTACAATTGAGGTGTTGACCGGTGATGACATTAAATCATGTCATTGGGATGCCTTTTGGACGTTCTATCGAGATACTGGGGCTCGCAAATGGGGAGTTCCTTATTTGACGCGGGGTTTTTTTGAAGAAATACATGCCCATATGCGTAAAGATGTCGTATTAATCATGGCGCGAAATCCAGACGGTTATTTTGCTGGTGCCCTTAATTTTGTTGGTCGAGAAACGTTATTTGGGCGTTATTGGGGTTGCACTAAATATCAACCTTGTTTGCATTTTGAGTTGTGCTACTATCAAGCGATAGAATGGGCTTTAGCAGCTGGTTTAACACGCGTTGAGGCTGGGGCACAAGGTCAACATAAATTAGCTCGTGGCTATATGCCGAAACAGGTTCATTCTCTACACTGGGTAAGTCAACCTAACTTTTCAGATGCTATTTCAAGATTTCTTGAGGCAGAGCGTCAAGCGATTGGGGAAGATATAGAAATTCTCACAGAATATGGCCCATTTAAAACAATTGAAGTGGAGGAATATCAATGAATGAACTATTGGATGAAGCTGGATTTGAATTGCATATACGTCCGTTGATTGATGATGACTGGAAATTAAGTGAAAGTCCTACTGCGATCGAGAAAGAATATAAGTTCAAAAGTTTTATTGAAGCCTTTAGTTGGATGACAAAATGCGCAATATGGGCAGAGAAGTTAGATCATCACCCGGAATGGTTTAATGTTTACAATAAAGTTAAGGTGAAATTAACAACGCATGATGTTGGCGGGTTATCAATCAAGGACGGAACTCTCGCTAAGAAAATGGACAGCCTAGCAGAATGAAATTGGTAACTATTCGGGTACTAAAAATAATAATTTCGATATCCTGTACACCATCATATTGAGTTATTTTATCTGTGTTTATTCTCAACTGCTCTTGTGCAGAAATTTAATTTAACGAGATAAGTAATCTACATACTGCATAGCATCATAGATTAAGTACCATGTATAGACTAATTCATACCTGAATAGTTACTGGAATTAAACATTTAACAAATCCGATGATTATTATATTTCTTTAAGTAATTTCTCAGCGCCTGTTATATCGCAAATGCTTACTTCTTTTTCTAGGTGGAATAGTAAAATTTTATTATTCTCAACTAACATCGCATAGCGCTTTGATCTGTTGAAAAAACCAATTTCTGGCTTATTAAACGCAAGGTCCAGTGATTTGGTAAATGCACTACTGGGGTCAGAGACCATTGTAATGCCAGCATCCTCAGCACCTGTGGACTCAGCCCACGCTTTCACGACGAAAGGATCATTTACACTAACGCAAATTACTTCATCAACACCTTTGGTCTTGAATTTGTCGATATTTCGTATGATACTGGGTAGATGAGTGGCGGTGCAGGTAGATGTGTAGGCACCAGGTAAACCAAATAAAACGATTTTTCTATCTTTGGTTTTTTCAGCAAGTGATACGGGTTCCGGTCCATTTTCACCAATCGCCATTAAAGTGGCTTCAGGCAGTAAATTGCCAGGGCAAATTGTCATTGAGTGTTCCTATCTTTAAATTGGTTTTTGTCGAATTGATAATGAAAGTAAATCAACGAAGTTTGATAATGAGTGATGGAAATAAGAGTATGCTTCAGTGTATCATATCGTAGTTATTGGCGCAGGGCAAGCCGGAGCCTCACTTGTGGCAGAATTGCGATCACAGGGTTTTGCTGGAAAAATTAGCATGGTTGGCGATGAGCCTATGCCTCCTTATCAAAGACCGCCATTGTCAAAGGGATATCTTCTAGGTGAAATAACCCTAGAACGTTTATTTCTGCGTCCCGAGCGTTATTATGTCGAGAAAAATATTGATTTGAGACTTGGCGCAAGAGTTAGCAGAATTGATCGTGAAAACAAAACGGTACATATTGAGCAAGATGTTGTGCCTTATGATCAGTTAGTCTTGACGACGGGATCTTCACCCCGGAAAATTCCATCACAAATCGGTGGTAATCTCAAGAATGTATTTGTTGTGCGTTCTTTGGCTGATGTTGACTTAATGAGTCCATTCTTTGAGCCAAAAAGAAAGGTATTGATTGTTGGTGGTGGTTATATTGGCCTTGAGGCTGCTGCTGTTGCAGCGAAATTAGGTGTTCAAGTTATTTTAATTGAGCAATCGGAGCGTATTTTGCAACGCGTGGCAGCAAAAGAAACTTCTGATTACTTTAGAAACCTTCATCGGCATTACGGAGTGGACATTCGCGAGTCGGTTGGTCTTGAGCGGTTAAAGGGAGATCAAACTGTTTCGGAAGTTGAATTAACAGATGGAAGTTATTTAAGTGTAGATTTTGTAATTATTGGGATTGGAATTTTGCCAAATACGTCTCTTGCGGAATCCGCTGGTTTAGTGATTGATAATGGTATTGCTGTAGATGAATTTGGTCGGACATCGGATATCTCGATTTGGGCAGCAGGCGATTGTTGTTCTTTTTCTTATCGAGGTATGCGTTTGCGTTTGGAGAGCGTGCCTAATGCGATAGATCAGGCGTCCTGTGTTGCCCGCAATTTACTTGGGGAAGAGGAAAAATATCAGCCACGCCCTTGGTTTTGGTCTGATCAATATGACGTAAAATTGCAAATTGCTGGTTTAAATAAAGGTTATGATCGAATCATTACACGTGCCGGAACAGGAGCTACAACATCGTTTTGGTATTTCTGTGGGGATAAATTACTTGCAGTAGATGCGATGAATGATCCACGTAGCTATATGATTGGAAAGCGTTTAATTGAGGCAGGAGCGTGCCCTGATGCTACGTTAATTGGTGACCCAACTGCCGACCTTAAAAAAATCCTGAAGTCTTGAGAGTTATTTCTGGGAAATTTAAAGGCCACAGACTTGTTTCTGTTGGCACCAGGAATTCGATAGCTAGATTGCGGCCGACGAGTGATAAAGTAAGAGAAAGTATTTTTAATTTGCTGAGTTGCGATAAAGTCGTTATCGGTGCGCATGTATTGGATTTATTTGCAGGTACTGGTGCTTTAGCTCTGGAAGCACTATCACGCGGTGCGTCCAAGATAACACTTGTTGAAAATAGTCGTTTTTCATTAAATATATTACGTCAGAATATTGCATTGTTGGATGTGGGGGACAAAGCAAAAGTAATTCCGCAAGATGCGACGAAGCTGGGCAAGAATCAAGGAAAGCGAGCGACCGTTTTGTTTTTAGATCCCCCTTACGGAATGATGCTGGGCGAGCGTGCTTTTTCTCAAATCATTAAGGGCGGGTGGCTTTCCGATCGGGCAACAATAATTTGGGAAGAGAATGCACCTGTTAATCCTCCAGATGGCTTTGCTTTAAAAACGACACGAAAGTATGGAGATACATATATAAGCATCTTAAACACAACAACGAATGTGACTTAATCAAAGACGTGAGTAATCAATTCTAAAGTGGTATTGGATGAACAGCAATTCCCGCTAGGAAATTTTTTCTTTATTTAAAACCGAACGCTTCCCTGCGCCGGGCGCGACCGTGATAACAGTGGTGTTGCCGGGGATTCCAACTCTTTCCTGCCTTGTTTCCGTTGCGATCGTTAAAACGTCGGTTAAAACTGACTGACGTCCCACAAACACGGGAGTTGGTGATTTCTCGCACCTGTTGACAAAGTGCTGTAATTCGTCTCTATGAAATGAGGTCATCAATCTTCTCCCGTTCTCATCGTTAGGGCGATGAGGATACAATTGTCGATATTACCATTTTGCACCGCACTCTTCTCACCAAATTTCACCACAGGTTCCAAAGTTTTCGCACCAACGGTTATTCGGGCATCGTCTTCCCAGACAAACGTCTGCCCTCACGAAATCTTGTAAGGATCGGTGGCCTCAAACAGGTGCGGTTCGGGTGAGGTGTAGCCATTTGTTTCATCAAGAACGGATTCATTCATGATGTCACTTTCCCCTTGCTGAATAATATAATTCTGAAAAGATGGAATTGGACAGGTCATTGTTTTAGAGTTTAGCGTGCGCTGCAATGCGCCACAATGTACAAGATGGGTCACGTAAGAGGGTGGTGTTTCTCCTTCGGGTAATCTCCACCCAAATGGTATATTGTTCTTCGTATATTGGCTTGTAATATTGACAATATCGTCAAATTGGATCGTTTTCCCTTCTTTTTGAACGCGCGCAACGGTTTTCATTATATGAGCTGTAAGTTTGCGCGATAAATCCATTTTATCACTGAACTGTGCTTCATAATACCCCTGCCGAAGAGTGTCACTCCGTTGAGATACGATGTTCCAGTCCTCTATCTTATCGGCGATCCCATCGACTCCCTTGACAAGGAGGGCT
>JAPORV010000453.1 GCA_026710055.1 Aestuariivita sp. | reverse complement strand
CGGCGACAAAGCGTTGGTGCTTTTCATTCAAAGGGCCGAGTTTCGTGCTCAACGCGGGGCATCATTCCCCTTAACATCGGTTCCAGAGATATGATATGAATGAAGATAAGGACATGTCGTGACTTCCTCTGTGTGTTGTGTTTTTTTTCATAGATGAAGAGATGCGGCATGTTCATTCTGCTTTTCAACAAAAGGCCGAAAGCGGGAAAAATTCGCTTAAATGCAGAGTTTTGCAGGTGGCTCCTCCATAACATCGTAATATTTTTTAAGCAGTTCAAAAAATCGTGGATAATGCATCAATACGCTGGAAGATTTTCAAATAAAAAATACCCTACAGACCTAATTGATTGCGCTACGTAAAGCGCCGACAATTTAACAAAAAAGCGTCCTTCACTAACACTTTATTTGTGAATATTTTTCGTGGCACGTCGTGATCGCAAAGAACAAGGACAGCATAACGTCAATGTTTTCCTCAAATGCAAGCATCTGCTTTCGTATGACATTCTCAACTTATCTTGTTATTATCGGAAAATTTACTATTTATCCATTGTAAATCTTACCCTCAAGATAAACCGAGTGAGTTCAAATACTCAAAAAAACGCACTTGTAAGCCATTAAAATATATTCATAATTTCCTATGCTATCATTTTAGCAATGATAAAAATTACCAACATCTTCATTATTTGAAGATCTAATTCGAAAGGCAGATAAACTGTATCTTTTTCTCGCCCTCTTGTTTGTTCCATTAATTGAAATTGCTTTATTTATTGAAATAGGCGGATTAATCGGTTTATGGTCGACTCTCTTAATTGTAACATTAACTGCAATGATTGGAACATTATTGCTACGTCAGCAAGGTTTTATGGTACTGCGTCAATTTAACGAAGCCAGTAAGGAACTAAAGAATCCTTTAAATCCAATAATTGATGCGGTGATGATACTCATTGCTGGTGTCTTTCTACTAACACCTGGGTTTTTCACCGATGCAGTTGGGTTCTCATTTCTAATACCATCATTCCGTCATTTAGTCTTTCAACACGTCTTTTTTAAGTTTTTTAACGATCATTCGCATAATCACTCAACAAACTATTCAGCAAATGATGATATCATTGACGCTGACTTTGAAGAAATTGACTTACCAGATCATTCATCCCGTACTTCCGGCTGGAAAAACGACTGAGCTTAAGGAAAAAAAATGTTAAAAAACGGTTCCGATAAAGAAAATCATGCTAAGCAACCAGAATCAGACGAACCAAACTTTAACTTGAAAATACAATCTCAGTTTATTCGTGATTTGTCATTTGAAAATCTGATCACGCACAAAAATAAAGATGCTAACATACAACAAGATATTGATGTTCATGTTGATCTAGACGTCCATAAACATCAGGAGAAAAATACATTTACCGTCTCAACCAAATATACGGTGAAATCTATTTCAAAGTCCGACCGACAACCCATATTTATTTTGGAATTAGATTATGCTGGTCTCTTTATCGTTGATGGTATTCCAGAAAACCAATTACATCCGTTTTTATTTATTGAATGCCCTAGACTTTTATTTCCTTACGCACGTCGAATAATTAGTGATATAACCCATGATAGCGGGCTACGGCCATTGAATCTTGAACATATCAACTTCGTTCAAATTTACCGTAAGGAAATTAATCGTAAGGAATCTGAGAAAGTAGTAAATAACTAATCTAAATGATTAATTAAGTAATAATTCTTTAAAATTTTTTACAACATCTATTGATTTATTTACACCTCTACTTTGATAACCATAATGCTCCATCACCTAGTTTCAAAACGAAAATTTCATGAGCAGCTTTTTCCGCTGCTGTTAATCTTGATGGCAAAGATTTCTTCCGTAATCTTACTGAAATAGGTTTATCCTGCCGCTTTTTCTGCATTCCTTGATGAGAGTCAATAAACAAGTTTGGCTGTTTTCCCCCTATCAATTCAAGATAGACTTCAGCTAGAATTTCAGAATCCAATAAGGCCCCGTGTAACTTTCTTGCTGAATTATCAATCCCAAATTTGCGACATAGTGCATCAAGAGATTTTGGAGTGCCAGGGAATTTTTTCTTTGCGATTTCTAAAGTATCAATTGCTTGACTCAGTGAAATAGGTGCAATATTAACTAACGCTAGCTCAGCATTAATGAAACCAATGTCAAATTCAGCATTATGGATAACAAGTTTCGAGTCTGCTATAAATTCCATAAACTCCTTACTAACATCAGCAAATTTTGGTTTGTCCTTAAGGAATGTGTCACTTAATCCATGAATACTTAACGCTCCTTTAGACATAGCACGTTCTGGGTTGATATATTTGTGGAAAGTTCGACCAGTTGGAATATGGTTTTGAAGTTCTAATGCACCAATTTCTACTATCCGGTCTCCCTTTGCATAATTTACCCCTGTTGTCTCAGTATCTAAAACAACTTCACGCATGTTAAATCTCTGCCATAATTTGTTTCATAATTGATCGAACCTGACGTTTGGCATGCTCAATCGTGTCAGAAATAATTATATAATTTGCTCGCTTACATTTTTCAGCATCTGATAACTGATTATCACTAAGTTGACGAAATAACTTCATGGAGTCTCCACCACGATTCATCACTCGCTGACGTTGTGTCTTTGCATCAATACTAACACAAACGGTAATATCCATGTTGTTATCATTACCTGTCTCAAATAATAACGGAATATCAAATACAACTACATCTGCTTTAGACTCATTTAAAAAAGTCTCTTGATGCTGAGCAACTAATGGATGAATGATTCTCTCAATACTACGGAGAGCATTACAGTCTATTGAAACAATATTTCGCAAGATCTCACGCGATACCATACCATCAACTATAGCCTGCGGAAAATGCATCTGCATAGGCGTAACCGCCGCGCCACCCCGTGCATAAAGTTGATGAACAGCAAAATCAGCATCCCACAAATCGCAACCTTCATCCAAAAACAAATGGGCCGTAGTGCTTTTTCCCGCCGCAATTGAGCCGGTTAGGCCGACTTTAATTGTCATTTCAAAATAATCGAACGTAATTTTGAATCAACTGTCGGCATAACACCAAACCAACGTTTAAAGCATGGTGCTGCTTGAAATAAAAGCATTCCAAGACCATCGACAGTTTTACAACCAACTTTCTTTGCCGCCTTAAGAAAATTTGTATTAAGTGGGGTATAAACAAGATCAGCCACAACTGTTTTTTTCGTTATTTCACTTATTGGAAAATTTAATTTTTTTTGTCCAATCATACCTAAAGAAGTTGAATTAACAATTAAATTTACATCTGCGAGTAAATCATCTGCATCAGACCAAGTTGCAATATTTATTTTTTGACCAAATGTTTTCTGAATGACTTCAGCCCGTGAATATGTTCGATTCATAATTGTTATTTTAGGCACGCCTAATTTAAGAAGCGAAGAAACTACAGCCTTAGCTGCTCCGCCTGCCCCGATAATAATTGCCGAGCCAGCCTCTGGTCGCCAATTTGGAGCGCATTCTTGTAAATTTTCTGAAAATCCAAACTCATCCGTATTATCTGCAATAATTTGACCATCATCATAAAAATTCAATACATTTGCTGCCCCAATTCTTAATGCTTCATCTGTAGCGTCATCCGCGATATGTAAAACTCTTTCTTTATGTGGTAGCGTGACATTACAGCCAACAAATCCCATCTTTGGCATAGTTCTAATAACCTTTTCTAAATTCTCAGAACTAACATTCAATGGAACATAATATCCTTGTAATGAGTGAACTCTAATCCAATGATGGAATATTAAAGGTGATTTAGAATGCTCTATCGGTGAACCGATTACAGCGGCAACTGGGATTTTTTTTTTCACCGAGATATTACTCCACGAAGAGACATATATGACAAAAGATGTAACAAAGGTAATCCTAAAATTGAGAAATAATCTCCTTCTAACTTCGAAAAAAGGCGAATACCTTCTTCTTCTATACAATAAGAACCAACAGAATGTTTAATATGTTCCCAATTTCGCTGAATATAATTAATTAAATATTCTCTTGAGATTTTATGCATCAAGAGCCTACTTTCTTCAATATGCCGCCAAACAGGTTTTTGATTTTCAAATACAACAATTGCGGAAAATAATTTATGCCAATTTCCGCTCATCTTCATCAAGCATGTTTGCGCATCGGCTTGATTAATTGGTTTTGACAACAATTCCCCTTTAAATTCAAGAACTTGATCACAGCCAATGACAAATGCATCTTCTCTTTTTTTTGATATTTTTCGTGCTTTTGCTTCAGCGAGAGAATCAGCGATTTCTAAAGCCGATGCACCTTCTGATAACATTGATTTTTTTATTGAAATTTCATCAAGATATGGTGGAATCGAATTAAATTTAATGCCAGCATTACGTAAAAGGTTAATACGAACGGGTGAAGAAGATGCTAGCACAATGAGCGTATTCATGAGGATAACATTAGGGATATTTTAGTTGAAAAAAAGGTATTAATTTCTTTGAATTTAGAAAAATTGGGAAATGACATAATGTTAGGGATAAATTTCACCTGAATTATACAATTTTTCCAAATTTAAAAAAGAATAACTTATTGTTGTAGATAAATCTAATTATTCAAAATTATTTCAGTTTTATCCTCTTAATTAATTGAATTATTATCTTCATTAAGTAACTTAATTGAATATCAAAAATTTTTTTATCCTTATTTTTGAATAATTATTAATTCAACTAATCAACAGTGTGCATAACTTATTAATATAATGATAATCCACAGAAAAAAGCATCCCATCTAAATCAAATATTAAATATATATTATTTTTATTTAATGACTAATTTTCTTTCCGATATTTATCCTTGGACAAAAGCTATTCATATCATTGCAATGATCGCTTGGATGGCCGGTTTATTTTATTTGCCTCGTTTGTATGTTTATCATGTAGAGAAAGGGGATCAAATCAACAGTTTACCACCTTTATTTGAAATAATGGAACGTCGTTTACTTCGTGTTATAATGATGCCAGCAATGATTGTGACATGGGTATTTGGTTTAGTACTTTTATTTACACCAGGTATTGTAAATTGGAATTTAATCTGGCCATGGACAAAAATCATTGGTGTAGTTGGTTTAACATGGTTTCATCATTGGCTTGCTAAACGCCGTAAAGACTTTTTAGCAAAAGAAAATAAAATATCTGGTCGCACTTTTAGACTAATGAATGAAATACCAACAATAATGTTGATTTTAATTGTTTTTTCCGTTGTTCTAAAATTTTAATTTTGCAAAAGGACATTTATTCATTTTTTTGTAGGCCCGCTAATTTTTTTATTCAATCATTTCAATTGCTGACAAAAATCGATAGAAAAATTCTTCGGTGACTTTTGAGTTGAATATGTGAGAATGCTCGCAACAATCATCAACATCGAGCAGGGTCATGAAACAGTCTTTCCGAAAGTATCTATCAATGCCAAGGGTGCTCAAGAATGTGAGCACCTCCTTTGCAGCACTTCCCGATGAGCGTCGTGCCCGGTCCATCACCTGCTATGGATTGACCGGTTGATTTGTGTGGCTACTATGTCATCGTATGCCTCCGCACAAGACCATGGCGGACAAAGGGTGCAGACAGCTTTTTCGACGGTGGATCACGCTGATATCCGCGGGTTGGGTACCGCCTGACGTCACTTTCGTCGTGGCGCTGCCTCTCTCTTAAAACGCGGGTCACAGATCCCAAGGGGATGTGCCGCAAAGGTGAAACGAGGGTTCTCCTTCCGGGCTGTCTGCACCCTTTGTCCGTCATGATGGTGTGTTTCTCCTATCTTTGAGGCCAGCGCTTGGCTGGCTATGGGGTTGGTCGGTGCTTCGCAGACAATCGCCCAGAATGAAACCCCCGACATCTCTTTTCGTTTCTCCGCCTTGAAAAGGAACGAGTAATGTGCCCAAGCATGAACAACGGGCAGGAATAGGTCAATCCATAATGTCTTGAAGCTAATAATCGCTAGCCCTTTGAGCGGCGCACTCTCCCCCAAAGTTGATATCACCAACCTTTCAAATCTCCCAAAGACCATCCTTGACGCGCGTAAAGCCCGCCCACGCCTCAAAATGACCAAAAGGCACTAAACCACCTCTCAGGACAGTCAATCGTGCGCCCAA
>JAPORV010000215.1 GCA_026710055.1 Aestuariivita sp. | reverse complement strand
TCCGCCCATGGTGTTCAATCACAGGCACAAGCCACTGCATCGCAGCCACCGAGATGCACTTTACGACCCGTCGTCATTCAGCACCACAGCTCGTTGCACGTATGATGATCATCGGTCAAAAATTAACCGTTGGGGTACTGAATAGTTACAAACATTATTTAGTACGACAACAAATTCGTTTTGATCATGTATGTTTGAAAATGACGTGAGTCACTTCCATCAACAGTCACAATAAGCGGAGTTTGCATTAATTTACCATCAATTGATTTGATTCTAAAATATATCACCATAGGAAAACAAAGAAGCTTGTGAAGTTTTATTGAAATGCCGCATCATATTGTGTTGAGCTTTCAATATAAGCACATCATAACATGCTGTACTCTGCCATTATTTTTAATTGGGCTTAAAAATTAATATATCACTACCAATGAAGCCAGTAATATAGCAAAGTTACTTTCTTACCAGCGTTTATCCAATAAACCGAATTCAATGAGTTAGAAAATATGGAAGCAGACTTCGTCATTGTGGGTGCTGGTAGTGCTGGATGTGCTATGGCTTTTAGGCTCAGCGAATCTGGCGCTTCAGTTTTGATCGTAGAATACGGCGGGACAGATTGGGGACCGTTTATTCAAATGCCTACAGCACTGTCATATCCGATGAATATGTCGCGCTATAACTGGGGATTTTTAACCGAACCTGAACCGAATCTGAATAATCGACGATTAGTATGCCCTCGTGGAAAAGTTATCGGGGGGTCTTCTTCCATCAATGGAATGGTTTATGTGCGTGGTCACCCATTGGATTATGAACACTGGTCAGAATCCGGTGCCAGTGGTTGGGCTTTCGCAGATGTTTTACCTTATTTTAAGCGAATGGAGTGTTGGCATCATAATCATGATCAAGATGATCATAAATGGCGTGGAAAATCTGGACCCTTACATATCACACGTGGGTTTCAATCTAACCCCCTCCATAAGGCACTCATAACGGCTGGTCAACAAGCGGGGTATCAAACGACACAAGATTACAATGGCGAAAAGCAAGAAGGATTTGGTGCTTTCGAGCAAACTATTTGGAAAGGCCGCCGTTGGTCTACAGCAAATGCTTACCTTAAGCCGGCGTTAAAAGGTCCTAATGTGAAACTCGTTCGTGGGCTTGTTGAACGTATCATTCTTTCCGAAAAACGTGCTGTAGGTATTGAGCTGTCTGGAAATAAAATCATTCACGCACGAAGAGAAGTAATTCTTGCAGCCTCAGTAGTCAACTCACCAAAACTGTTAATGCTTTCTGGGATTGGTCCTGCAGCACAACTTGCAAAGTTAGGAATCCCAATAATTGCAAATCGACCAGCTGTAGGAAGTAACTTACAAGACCATTTAGAACTATATGTGCAGTATTCCTGTAGCCAGCCCATAACATTATTTCGTTATTGGAACCTCGCGTCAAAAGTAGCAATTGGTACTCAATGGATGTTTACAAAGAAGGGATTAGGCGCATCAAATCAACTTGAAACCGGCGGCTTCATTCGGTCGCGCGCCGGAATTGAATATCCAGATTTACAAATACATTTTCTACCCATCGCTATACGATATGATGGAAAAATGACTGCAAAAAAACATGGTTTTCAAATTCATGTGGGGCCTATGAGATCAAAAAGCAGAGGACAGGTCACCCTTGAGTCGTCAAATCCAAGAAAACCACCAAAGATTTTCTTTAACTACATGAGTCATTCAGAAGATTGGGAAGACTTTCGTCGAGCCATACGATTAACCCGAGAGATTTTTTCTCAAAATGCGTTTTTACCATTTGTCAATGAAGAATTAATGCCTGGTAAAGACGTGCAAAACGATGTTCAGCTTGACAGTATAATTCGTGAACATGTTGAAAGTGCTTATCATCCGTGCGGAACCTGCAGGATGGGGGCGGTGGATGACAAAAAAGCCGTGGTTGACCCAACTGGTAAAGTTATTGGCGTGTCAAACCTTCGCGTAGCCGACAGCAGTATTTTTCCTCGCATTACTAATGGTAACATAAATGCTCCGTCAATTATGGTTGCAGAAAAAATTAGTGATCACATCTTGGGAAAGAATCCTTTGCCTCCAGAGGAGAAGAGCTTTTGGATACATCCAAAATGGCAAATCTTGCAACGATAATCGCCAAATTTTGTTTTCAGCATAGGTGATCATATGCCCCTATATTTTTGGCAGGCAGATCAAAGCCAAAGATTCAACTATTATAAGTCAAACTAGAATTGAGTCAGCTGACGTTGCCGCCAGAGAACAAATAAAATAAAAATAACACCGAATGCGGAAGTGGTAAACATCAATAACAAAAGCGGCAATGCTCCCGTTCCGGGGGCAAGTAATGAACCAGCAAGGGCACTAAGCATAGCACCACCGCCAATCATCAACGCCCCGCCCAAACCGGCAGCGGTGCCTGCAAGATGTGGGCGCACTGACAACATCCCAGACGTTGCGTTTGGAATAGTCATACCATTTCCAATTCCAACGAAAACAGTAAATCCAAAAAAGAAATACACCGTTCCAAATCCAAAAATAAAAATACAAAGCGACATTGCTGTCCCGATGACGTTTATGAGGCAACCCCATAGAACCATGCGATTTAAACCAAACTTAATTGAATACCGACCTGCTAGAAAGTTACCCAAAATATAGCCAATTGCCGGGGCACCAAAAAATATTCCTAATTGAGACGCTGATAAACCGAATACCTCCGTACCCACAAACGGCGCGCCCCCCAAATAAGCAAAGAATGCACCCGAATTAAATGCCGCAGCCATTGCGTAGCCCCAGAATCGCGGCGACTTCAGAAGTTCTGGATATTCTCCAAATTGCTCCCGCAATGTTCTTGCACTTTCACACGCTGTTTCACCTAAGTCTGCCCACACCAGCCATAAGCAAATAATCCCAAGTAACATTAACATCCAGAAATTGGCTTTCCAACCAAAAACTTCGTCTAATGCACCACCAATGGCTGGACCAATCATAGGTACAATAGCCATGCCCATCGTAACATATCCAATCATTGATGCCGCTTTATCTTGCGGATACATATCACGAACTGCGGCTCGGCTTAAAACCATGGCAACGCTAATGACTGCCTGTGCCATTCGAAAAAATAAAAATACTTCAACATTTGGTGCAAGAATACAACCAAGGGTGGCAACTAAAAATAAAACTATTCCCCAAAGTAATACAGGGCGGCGACCAAATTTATCTGAAATCGGACCAATCAAAATTTGGACAACTGCATTCACTCCAAGGTAAATCGCCACGGATAATTGCATCACGCGATAATCCGTTCTGAAATATGTAGTCATACCCGGCAGGCTTGGTAAAAAAATGTTCATTGCCAGTGCTGCTAATCCAGAGATTAACACTAAAGTAGAAACGTGAGGAGGAGTGGTACGATTAAGAAACTGTATATTTGGGGTATTCACCATGTACTGCGCTCAATAGTTTATTTTTTTAATATAATTTTTTTGTACCAAAGTACTACTTGGAAAGTCGGATAACACTTGCAGGGTTTAATTTTACCACTAAAAAATGGGCAAGAATTCGGATTTATTCTTTGATCTCGAATTTCATCAAGGTAACTACACTCAATTCTAACGAAGGTATATAGCATGAATGAAATATTGATCGAACTCGAAAAACGCAGAGAAACCGCCCGCGCTGGCGGCGGGCAAAAACGAACCGATGCGCAACACGGGCGCGGCAAACTAACTGCTCGAGAGCGAATTGAATTATTGCTTGATGAAGGCAGTTTCGAAGAATTCGATATGTTTGTAACGCATCGTTGCATTGATTTTGATATGGAACAACAAAAACCAGCGGGCGATGGTGTTGTCACCGGATGGGGAACCATTAATGGGCGACTTGTTTATGTTTTCTCTCAGGATTTCAGAGTTTTAGGCGGTTCAGTCTCAGCAACACATGCTAAGAAAATATGTAAAATTATGGATATGGCTTTGCAAAACGGAGCACCATTGATTGGCCTTAATGACTCAGGTGGTGCTCGCATTCAAGAAGGTGTTGATTCACTGGCCGGATATGGCGAAGTCTTCCAGCGTAACATTGAGGCTTCCGGAGTAATTCCGCAAATCAGTGTCATTATGGGACCTTGTGCTGGTGGTGCAGTTTACTCACCGGCAATAACTGATTTCATCATTATGGTAAAAGATACTTCTTATATGTTTGTCACCGGACCAGATGTTGTGAAAACTGTCACAAACGAGAAGGTAACAGCAGAAGAGCTTGGAGGTGCGGCAACCCATACCCGCAAATCTTCTGTAGCTGATGCCGCATTTGAAAATGATGATGAAACTCTTGCTGAAGTGCGTCGACTATTTAACTTTTTGCCATTAAATAACCGTTCTGGTTCACCATCACGGCCGTCCTTTGATAGCCCCGAGAGATTAGAAGTCTCACTTGATACGCTTATTCCTCAAAATCCTAATCAGCCTTACGATATGAAAGAACTTATTTTGAAATTGGCTGATGAGGCAGATTTTTTTGAGATTCAAGCGGAATTCGCAAAAAACATCATTGTTGGCTTCATTAGATTAGAAGGTAGATCAATAGGCGTGATTGCGAATCAACCAATGGTATTGGCTGGGGTTTTAGATATTGACTCCGCCCGAAAGGCAGCTCGCTTTGTTCGATTTTGCGACTGCTTTGAAATTCCTTTACTAACGTTAGTTGATGTGCCAGGTTTTCTACCTGGGACAGGTCAGGAATATAACGGTGTCATTAAACACGGTGCTAAATTACTATTCGCCTACGGTGAAGCGACCGTTCCGAAAGTTACCGTAATTACGAGAAAGGCTTACGGTGGAGCGTATGTGGTAATGTCTTCAAAGCATCTTCGTGGTGACTTCAACTATGCGTGGCCAACTTCAGAAGTTGCCGTTATGGGCGCCCGTGGAGCCGCTGAAATCATTCATCGTTCTGATCTTAATGATCCAAAAAAAATTGCGAACCGCACAGCAGAATATGAAAAACGTTTTGCCAATCCGTTTATCGCTGCTGAGCGTGGATTTATTGATGAAGTTATTCAACCACATTCCACACGCAAACGCCTTACACGTGCTTTTGCATCTTTACAAAACAAAAAAAGCCAAATGCCTTGGAAAAAACATAATAATATTCCACTCTAAAGAGACATTTATAGTCAATTTATTGGTAGTTTATGCGCAAATTGCATGGCGAAGGAACTCTCGCAGAGCTAAAAGAAGTAAAGGCAGGACGAAGACATTACTCCGCACAAGAAATTTTAAACGCTCGGCATATCCTTAAAAAGTCATCGCGTTTACCTGGAAAATATGTGCCAAGGCGCAATCGCGAAGATAAAGTACAGATCTTTCAGTTTATGAATTTCAAAGGCGAAAGCAGCGAGAGTACGGCAACTATTCATCTTGCACATTATTTTGCTTTTCGTGGCTATTGAGCCTTGGCCATTGATCTAGATCCACAGGGTTCACTTACCTCCATGTGAGGTATTAGCCCTGAATTGGAATTTGATGGTTTAATAATTTATGATGCAATTGGGTACGAAGATCAACAACCAATGCGCAATGTTATCGTCCCAACCTATTTTCTGGGTCTCTCAGTTGCTCCAGCCTGACTTACTCTATCAGAATTTGAAAATGATTCTGCTGTCAATACATCCCAAGAAGCACCACTCTTTGAACGACTTCGCTCGGCGCTAGAGCAAATTGAAGATCATTACGATCTCGTTCTGATTGACAGTCCACCACAACTTGGTTTTCTTACAATTACCGTAATGGCAACGGCAACATCCATTATTGTACCTTTCACACCATCAATGCTTGATGTTTTATCAACAGCACAATTTCTTGAACTTTCAGCGGCTTACATGACTGCCAAGAGAAAAATATGAATGTTTTTCATCATCATATCAAACTTGTTGGGAAATTTGATCATACAACCGCCGATTGCCCAACGGCCAGTGGCCTCATCAGGCCGACATTTCCGCCAAAATGACGCAGCAGACAGACTCCGCCTGTCCGGTCTGAAACGATGGTCGTGAACGGTGCTGGTCTGGCTACGCGGCGCGACGGTGCTGGCGCTTCAGACGCTCTCGCTCCTTCTCACGAATAAGACGTCCCAATCGCACAAGATTGGCCGCAATAATGGAAATGCCTACCATACGAGAGAACCCATCA
>JAPORV010000245.1 GCA_026710055.1 Aestuariivita sp. | reverse complement strand
CCGAGTTCCGTGCTCAACGCAGGGCATCATTCCCCTTAACATCGGTTCCAGAGATATGATATAGATGAAGATAAGGACATGTCGTGATTTCCTTTCTATGTGGTAGTTTCTTTTTTTCATAGATGAAGAAATGCGACATGTCCATTCTGCTTTTCAAAAAAATGCCCGAAAGCGGGAAAAATTCGCTTAAATGTAGACTTTTGCAAGTACCTCAAGTATAGTATGATTTTATAGAGATATAGCCTAAATTTGCTAAATTGATATCGCAACAAGTGAGCCATCTTTAATAAAGTTACCAAATTTCAATTCGATAACTCACAAATTACGATTCGTTCATACGCTGCCCGCAAAACAATTTAGAGCGACGTTTTTCTTAGTTTGCTACACAATGTAACAAGTTTACTTCTACGGCAGGAATTTGCCCTAAATTACCTAAATTCACTTCGCCAGTAGAACCGTCAAATGACTCTATTGAATTTTAACATAAACAAAATCTTCTGGTAACGCATAAATCCAAATTTTAAAAAATGAGAGGTATGAAACAAATGAAGTTAACTGTTGCACCTTTTCCCGGCACAAGATTCAGACGTACACGACGAACATCGGCCATTCGTGCATTAGTGCAAGAAAACGTTTTATCAAAAAAAGATTTAATCTGGCCTCTGTTTCTACGCGAAGGAACAAATATCAAAGAAGAAATTCCATCAATGCCTGGTGTTTTTCGACACTCTGTCGATAGAATTTCTGAAGTAGCCTCAGAAGCCGAGCAACTTGGTATTGCAGCAGTTTGCTTATTTCCTTACACCGAAATAGAATTGAAAACTAAAAATTGCTCCGAAGCTTGGAACCCAGAAAATCTATCCAACCGAGCAACAAGAGAAATAAAAGCCAATGTGCATAATCTTGCAGTAATGACCGATGTCGCATTGGATCCGTATAATATTGATGGGCATGATGGCTACTTCAGAGATGGCATTATTCAGAATGATGAAACAATAAAAGCACTCGTTAAACAAGCCCTCAGTCAGGCTGAAGCTGGTACGGATATCATCGGTCCTTCCGACATGATGGATGGACGAATTGGTGCTATTCGCCAAGCACTAGAAAAAAATAATTTTAAAGACGTATGTATCATGTCTTATGCTGCCAAATACGCAAGCGCATTCTACGGACCGTTTCGAGATGCTGTGGGGGCTTCTGGTTCACTGCAAGGCGACAAAAAAACTTACCAAATGAATTCTTCCAATACCAATGAGGCACTCCGACTCATTGAACGTGATTTAATGGAAGGAGCTGATATGATTATGGTTAAACCAGGGATGCCATATCTGGATATTTGTCAACGTGCAAAAGAAGACTTCGGCGTTCCAACATTTGCATATCAGGTTTCAGGAGAGTATGCTATGATACAGGCGGCCGCACAAAATCAATGGATTGATGGACCAAATGCCATACTTGAAAGCCTCTTAGCGTTCAAACGGGCTGGTTGCAACGGGATACTCACTTACTTTGCGCCGATGGTGGCAAAATTACTTGACAATTAATTTTCTAACTCTCACAAACAACTTGACGAATTAAGAAGGAAAATGAGTTTGATAATCGAAACGCAAGCATTTTTAAAAGCACTTAATTTAAACAACATTGACCTTGATCAAAGATCACAATCTATTAATGGCATAAATGCCAACATCGTATCTTTTCCTTATTTCTTCCGTAGATTATTTTCATTAGCAATACTAGCTTTCGTACTCACTAGCACTGCTTGCAGTAGCAGAATCGATACTGTTAATGGTGCAAAAATTGATGCTCGGGTTGACGTAACATTGGTCGAATTATATCGAGAATATCCTGATACGCGTGAACTCGCAAGCAAAGCAACGGGCATTCTTGTTATGCCACTGATTACAGAAGCCGGGATTGGATTTGGAGGGGCTTTTGGACGTGGTGCATTGCGGGTGAATGAAGAGACGGCTGATTATTATTCTTTCGTCCAAGGTTCTGGCGGATTACAACTTGGCGCCCAGCAATATGCCCATGTTTTGTTTTTTATGACTGATGAAGCATTGAATTCATTCCGCAAATCAGATGGTTGGGTTGTAAACGCCGATTTAGAATACGCGCTTTTTATCGAAGGGGAAACCATATCAAACGATACGACAGCGGCCTTATCTTCTGTTGTTGCAGTTATATTTGGTCAAACAGGAATTCGCGTAGGCGCAACATTCAGTGGTGCGAAATACACACGACTGGAATTACTTTGACCCAATATGATCAAAGAATTAAGTCAATATGCAAATGACAGGTTATTTTCGCAGCAGCTTCAAGAGACTAGACGTATCCCAACGACCTCCACCCATATTCTGTATTTCCTTGTAAAACTGATCAATAAGTGCTGTCACAGGTAGGCTTACCTTTATTTCATCCGCAGCATCAAGACAAATTCTAAGATCTTTACGCATCCAGTCTACCGCAAATCCATGATCATATTGATCATCCAGCATCGTTTTATAACGATTCACCATTTGCCAACTACCAGCCGCACCACCTCCAATAAGATTAACGACTGCTTCACAGTCAAGACCCGATTTTTCTGCAAAGTTTAATCCTTCGCTCAAACCCTGGAGCAAACCGGCAATACAGATTTGATTAACCATTTTTGTCAATTGTCCAGCTCCACTATCTCCAAACCAAACCGATTTTTTTGCATATGACAAAATGACTGGCTCAACTTTTTGATATGCCTCTAAATCGCCACCACACATAATTACAAGTTGTCCATTTTCAGCACCGGCTTGCCCTCCAGAAACGGGCGCATCGACAAATGCAACATTAAACTCCTTGGCCTCTTTGTAGAGTTTTTTCGCACAATTGGCAGATACTGTCGAATGATCAATAAATACTGAATCAGGTTTCATCCCCGCAAGCGCACCGTTTGTTCCCAAGACTACGCTAAACAAATCTTCATCGTTTCCGACACAGGCCAAGACAAAATCGGCACTTGCAACTGCCGCGCATGGAGTTAAACGCAGTTCACCGCCGAATTGCTTAACCCATTTTTCAGCTTTAGACGTCGTACGATTATAGACTGTAACAGAATGACCTGCATTCACCAAGTGACCCGCTATTGGATAACCCATGACACCAAGCCCCAAAAAAGTCACCTTTGCCATTTGCCCATTCCTTTCTGACAAGTTAAGAATTATTGGTTTGTTTACTTGCCAAAAACTAAAAAAACAATCTCATTGAAGAAATGGTTTAGAAATGATGTTAGGTGTGTTCAAGTGGCTCTCTAGGCTAACAGTTGGAATAATTATTCTTACTTTATTAGCCCTTGGGTTAACATACTTTCTCGCAAAACAATCCTTGCCAAATTATAACAAAACAATCACCGTAAATGGGCTTAACGAACAAATCGAGATTGTTCGCGACAATACCAACGTTCCTCATATATTTGGCGTACATGATGAAGATGTTTTTTTTGGCCTTGGGTACGCTCATACGCAGGACCGATTATGGCAAATGACAATATTGCGAAGGACGATACAAGGACGTCTTTCGGAAGTATTTGGTTCTCGTGCTCTAAATTTTGACATCATTATGCGACGCTATGGTCTTTATCAACAAGCATTGGAATCTGTCGAATACCAAGACGATTATACCAAAGCCGCGCTGAATGCCTATTCAGCTGGTGTTAATGCTCGGCTTGATGAAATTCAACAAAACTCTCTTGGTCGCGGCGCACCTGAAATGTTCCTATTTGATGCCCCAATTACATTATGGCAACCCGCGGACTCACTCGCGATCATCAAATTAATGGGCATCCATCTTTCGGCGCACTTAAGTGCAGAAATCTTAAGAGCGCAAGTTGCACTGGAACTTGAAGACCTTGACCGATTGATGGATATTTTACCTGATGCACCCGGATCAAGTATAGCAGCTCTACCACGATATTCAAATTTATTTCCAAACATTCCTCGCAATCAAGCGATCCACCTGGCAGAAGTCGATAAGCTGTCACCGTTTAAGTCAAAAAATTTTTCAGGTGCGTCCAACGCGTTCGCCGTATCACCTGAGAAATCCGCTTCAGGATCAACATTACTAGCCAATGATCCTCATCTTGGGTTTAGCGCACCATCAATTTGGTACCTTGCCAGACTTAAATTAAAACGTGGTGACGTCATTGGTGGTACTATACCTGGTATTCCTATCATAATGACTGGGCGCAGCGAAAAACTTGGTTGGGGACTGACATATTCCTATTTGGATGATCAAGATGTTTATTTCGAAAAGATTAACCCTTCTAACGCCGCAGAATATCTGACATCAGATGGATACAAAGCCTTTGTATCCGAGCGAAGTACTATTAAAGTTAAAGGGTCGGAGCCGGTATCCATTAATTTGCGTTGGACCGATAACGGGCCAGTTCTTCCCCCTCATCACTTGTCACTTGGGAGCATTACACCAGCAGGTCATGTCGCGTCACTGGCTTGGACACTATTTAATGATAGAGATACAACAATGACTGCCGCGATGCGCATAATGGGCGCGCATAGCGTGCAAGAAGCAATTTCACACACAAAATTATTCATTGCACCCTCGCAACTACTCACAGTGATTGATCAAAAAAATATTGCAATGAAGCTTATGGGAGCAATGCCGCGACGAAACATCAACCACCAAACACAAGGCAGATTACCTTCTTCCGGGTGGCTTGAAGAGAATCAATGGCAGGGTCGGTACTCAGATAGTCTAAATCCGAGATTTATTAATCCTGTTGGAGGCATTCTTGGCAATACAAACAACAAGTTTATTGATCGTCCGTTTCCGCTTCATGTTTCTTTTGAATGGGGTGACACACAGCGTGTCAAACGTTGGTCCAGATTGATGCAAAACCGTCAAATTCACACAAGAGATAGCTTTATCGAAGCACAACTTGATACCATCAGTTATTCAGCACGCTCAATACTACCACTTATCGGTGCAGAATTGTGGTTTACAGGTGAACCAGCAGTAGCTCATACGTTGGATCGAAAACGGCAAGTCGCACTGAAACTCCTCGCTGAATGGAACGGTGAAATGAATGAACACTTACCCGAACCACTTCTTTATGCCGCTTGGATACGGGCTTTGCAGGATCGTCTCATTAGAGACGAACTGGGGAAGATCGCTGATAAATTCACACATGTTGAACCTGTTTTTATTGAGCGTGTATTTCGCAACATTAATGGTGCATCAATTTGGTGTGACGTTATTCAAAGTACTGTCAAAGAAAGTTGCGCTGAGATTGCAAAACTGGCGCTAGATGACGCATTAATCAGTATCAGTGAGCGTTATGGCGACGACATTCAAACACTTCGTTGGGGCGATGCGCATGAAGCAACACATGATCATCAAGTACTTGGAGAAATCCCGTTTCTAAAACCACTAGTGAATATCAGACAATCGACAAGCGGTGGAGACAATACGCTTCAACGCGGCCTCACTTCTGGGCAAGAACCCAATCCTTTCAATAATATTCACGGTGCGGCTTATCGAGGCATTTACGACCTAGCAGATCCCGACAGTTCCCTTTTTATTATTTCTACCGGTCAATCTGGACACCCATTATCAAGACATTATGATGACTTGGCACAACTTTGGCGCAGAGGCGATTATATTACAATGAGTCTTGATGAAGAACTCGCTCGGGCTGCATCTGTCGGAATTACTCTTATGTTACCGCGGAAGTAAAGACCAGAAATTTGCGTCGAAAATTTAATGTTCGCCATAACAGTGTCACAGCAATTCCCGTTAATTTTTTTTATTCATTCATTTCAATTGCTTACAAAAATAAATGGAAAAATTCTTCGCAGACTTTTGAGTTGAATATGTGAGAATATTCGTAACAATCATAAAAAGCGAGCAGGTTCATGAAACAGTCTTTCCGAAAGCATCTATCAATGCCAGGGTTGCTCAAGAGTGTGGGCACCTCCTTTGCCGCGCTTCCCGATGAGCGTCGTACCCGGTCCATTACCTTAAAAGATGGCCTCCTGTCGGCGCTGGCGGTGTTTCATCAAAAGTTCCCATCGCTCCTTCAGTTTGATGTCATGATGCGCAATCAGGGAGACACAACCCATGCCTCCAACCTCCGAACGCTCTCATGGAAGAGACACCCCCCCCCCATCGGATACCTCTATGCGCGAGCGCCTGGATGAGGTGAACCCTTGAGACTTGCGTCGCT
>JAPORV010000447.1 GCA_026710055.1 Aestuariivita sp. | reverse complement strand
TGGCAGATGTGTTGATCCCCTTTGCCCTTCTCAGCTTCTTGATTGATCAAGTACCATTCCATTGCTGTGCACTGTTTCAACGCGCACGAAAGCATCAGAAGCGCAATCTTTATTGATGGGAGGCGATGCGCAGCCTCTTCCGACAGGATCGGATTGACAATGGGCGGGATGATGCCCATGCCTGATCAGGGAACCTGATGAAACCTGAGTTAACGTGATACCTTTCAGGTGGTCCCTGACGCCCACCCCGTGCTCACACTCGCCTTTCCATCCTTCAGTGTTATTTTTTTCATCGGGTTTTTCAATCCGAGGGTTGTCATGCCTGCCGGGTAGGCGGATATTTTGCTGACGCAAAAACCACCCGCAGGGCATCATGAAAAAAAGTTAGTAGGAATCACTGGTGTTAATTTATCGCTAATTCCATTTAGAGTGACTCAGTGCTACTATTGCCGATTGATTTCAAAGAAAGTATTAACTTTCCCGAGAATTCGCAAACATCCATAAGTTGCACCACTACCTTTTCACCAAGAAGTTTATCTGGTTTGCTTTCGCGATCAAAATTCAATTTTTTGAGGTCGCGCTTGGGCGTTAATCCATCTCTTCCAGTTAAATCGAGCCGAATAAAAATTCCGAAACTTGTGATTTCACTAATCCGACCAGATAAATTTTGGTACAAATAATTTTTTAAGTAAGTTGCAAAATATCGATCAAGTGTTTCACGTTCTGCAATCATTGCTCGGCGTTCTGTTTCACAAACATGTTGGGCAATTTGTTCTAACATTGAGCAATTCTCTGCGCTCAAGCCGTCTGTTCCCCAATCATTCGCCGTAATCAATGCACGATGAACAATTAAATCGCTGTAACGTCGAATAGGAGAAGTAAAATGGGTGTATGCCTTTAACGCTAAACCAAAGTGACCAGTATTTTGAGAGGAGTAACGCGCTGAACTCATGGCGCGAAGAATCATCAAATTTACAAAATCAGATTTCTCTGAACCCGCGAACTTGGAAATTACCGTGTTAAGAGCAGATGTTTGTGAAACATGGTTATTCGGTAACGAACATCCCATAATTTGCATCGCGTTCTGTAAATCTTTAAAACTTGAGTCGCTTGGCCTGTCGTGAACGCGATAAAGTGTAGCTATTTCACTGGATATTAAACTCTCTGCTGCTGCACAATTTGCAAGAATCATGAATTCTTCTATCCAGCGGTGAGTATCAAGACGTTCGTAATGTTGCACAGATTTAATGTGCCCTTGCTTCGACAATTCTATCTTATGTTCATTTAAATCCAAATTTAGCGGTTGTCGCTTTTTTCGTGATAGTTTAAGTGCTTTATAAGCCGCAAATAATGGCTGTATAACATCTTTCAGGATAGTCTTTGTGCGTTCGTTCGGATATCCGTCTATTGCAAACTGAACTTCCGAATAATTTAAAGATGCGACAGAGCTCATAAAGCCACGAACAAAACGATGTCTGATTTTTTGACCTTGATTATTGATTGTCATCTTTACTGCTATGCAAGGTCGAATTTTTGATTCATGTAAAGAACATAAATCTCCAGACAGTTTTTCTGGAAGCATCGGAACAACTTGGTCTGGAAAATAAATTGAATTACCGCGTCTGAATGCCTCATTATCAATCGCCGACTGAGGGGTAACATAAGCGGCAACATCTGCAATTGCCACCCAAATTTCATGTCCATTGGGATTAGCTTCATCTGGATCAGTACGTGCATACACTGCATCATCATGATCCCGTGCATTTTCCGGGTCAATTGTAACAAAAGGCAAGTCGCAGAGATTCTGGCGATTGTCAAAACTAGGTGATATGATATTTTCGATTTCTTTTTCAACTATTTTCGGAAATTGAGTTGGAATATCATTCTGATGAATTGCAATGCACGACTTTTGGTCGTTTACTGTACCAAGACATTGAACGATTCGTGCTTTCCTTTGCTTATATTGATACTTTGATTTAATGGGTTCCGCTTGCACCAATTCTCCATCACGAGCATTCATTGAAGCAGAATCGGGAACATCCCAATGGCGTTTTTTAGCCTTGATAATCGGGACAATAACACCACCTTGATGTGTATTTTTATATACCGCAAGCATTTTTGATTTTTTATTTTCTATCCTGCGAATTAATTTTGCACGATATGTATGATCTTTAGCTGAAACCGCGACAAGACGGACTAGTATTTTATCCCCAACAGACAGCACGACCTTGTTACGTGTTCGTTCAACCAAAATGCTCGGAGCTACGCTCTTCCCACTCCACTTCTCTGGACAGGCCATAAGCCGACCGTCTTTACTCTTATTCTTTATTCTGATTACGCAGACTGGTGGTAATTTATCAAGGACAGAATTGGCGGATGCTGATTGTTGAATTTGCTGCTCAGATTTAACTTGAAAAAATAGGCGCTTTACATCTGAGCGATTCTTTTTCTTCACTCCAAAGGCCTTGTATATTCTTCTTATCGATGGATCATCTGAATGCGCTAAAATCCACCCTAATATTTCAGCTTTTGTCGGAATTTTATTCAAAGTCGATCACCCTTCTTTATGCAATCAATTTGTAATTTTAACATCATTTTAAAGAGAAATTATAAATAATTTTTCGCCGGTTGACTTAAAAATCTATAGTCAGGATTTATGCAATCTACCGGTCAAAAGAATAATTGACTCATTTAAGCGCAATGAGCCAAATAGTGATGTTCAGAGCTAAAAGCATGCTTTTTGAGATCACTTAAGTCATCGATATCACCTAGTTGCGATATTTGCACAACACGTCTATCAGTTAGTGTTGCCAACGTATCAGTTAGCGCAAATTTTGTACTCCAACGAACAAAAGAAAGGGCTTTCTTCGGCAAGGCTCGATAGCCTCTTGCCCCAATAAGCCAGTATCCTCCATCAAAAGAAGGACCAATTACGACATCGGCATTTCTCAACGCCAAAAATGCTTCCCAGACCCTTGTTCGATTAATGTCTGGAACGTCAGAGCCAATAATGCAAACTTGCCCCCCCTGCCTTAATGTCAATAATCGATTTAGCCGCACACCTAGGTTACCGTTGCCCTGTGGTAACCGCGGAATATCTATCGGCCACACACCGCTTGATAGCCCCTCCACATCAGGAGATACTGCTAAAAAAATCCCCCAGCGGGGGTCACGCACCCGCCGAATGAGTGCTAATGCTTGCGTTCGAAACCACCAAGCTGCTTGGACCATCCCTATCTCGGAGCCCAAACGAGTTTTTACGCGCCCGGGATGGGGTTCTTTTAGCATGATGATTAAACTGTGCCGCTTCAATAATAACAATTTTTTGTCGTGAAAACTAATTCTCCTCATTTTTTTGACAGCCTACTCAATTTTCTCTCATGACTAATCGGATCGAGAATTCATGCGAAAAATTTCCCCAATATATGAGAATAAACCGATTTAAGCTGAATAATCTGCTCAATTGGAACGCATTCATTTACTTGATGCATTGTCTTTCCAACCAGCCCAAACTCCACAACAGGACAATGATCTTGTATAAAACGGGCATCTGAGGTACCACCCGATGTCGATAATACAGGTGTAACACCCAGCTCTTCATTTATTGCCAATAAAAGAAGGTCGGAAAAAGAACTTGGTGGTGTCAAAAAACTCTCACCGGCGCACGTAATTCTTGTTATTATTTCCACTCCGAAGTGTCGTGCAACTTCACGTGAAATTGATTCAATCCATTCAGTTAAATCGTTGCTAGAATGTCTATCATTGAAACGAATATTAATTGTTGCATGTGTTGCAGATGGAATAACATTTGTTGTTGTATTCCCTGTATCAACTGTCGTGATCGCAATCGTTGATGGATCAAAGTAATCTGAACCTTCATCAAGGTCTTTATTGGTAACGCGTGACAGTAAGCAAACTAAGGCCGGAATTGGATTGATTGCCAAATGTGGATATGCTACGTGCCCTTGAGTACCTATCAATGAAAAATCAAAAGACAAAGACCCGCGACGCCCAATTTTTACCGCTTCACCCAAGTAATTCGGACAAGTTGGCTCGCCAACAAGGCAAGCTGTCATTTGCTCGCCAGTTTCTTCCATAAAATCAAAAATTGCCTTCGTGCCATCAATCGCTTCACCTTCTTCATCACCAGTTATTGCGAGAATGATGGCGCCATCCGGTGGCGAATTTGAAACATAATCCACGGCGGCTGAAGCAAACGCAGCAATCGCGGACTTCATATCTGCAGCACCACGACCAAACAGCATACCATCTTTAATTTTTGCTTCAAAGGGGCTATGTTCCCATGCATCCAAGTCTCCTACCGGTACAACATCAGTATGTCCATTAAAACCAAAGCTGCGATAATGCGCTTTTTCACCCCATCGTGCAAAAAGATTTGATACTTTTCCTCTATCTACACGCTTGCAATAAAAACCCGCATTACTCAAAAGCTGCTCTAGTAGCACCAGAGCACCAGCCTCTTTCGGCGTAACAGACGGACAACGAATTAAGTCTTGAGTTAATCGAACTGGATCAGTGAATGACATGGTGCTCTTGATAGATTTAAAACTTAAAATTTCGCTTGATTGCAGTCTAAATTAAATGCTTTACCTATCAAGCAAATCCTCTTTTTCCTGTCCAATTCTGTTCATGTGATATAATTTACGTTAGAATCATTGAATCAAAAACTTATCGGAAAAAGAAAAAATCTAACAATGAACAATACATCCTATCTCTGCACATAATCTAAAAAACTCAATATTCAGTCTTAAATTTCAATCGTCAATTTTAGTGTGGGATATTGACTAGGAAGTAACATTTGAATTATGAGGCGCATATTCGTAATTTCCAGAAAATCCCGACGTGCTCTTTAATTTCATCACCTTCACTTAAGCGAGTAATTGAATAATTGAACAAAACGTCAGAATTCAATCCTAGTAAATCTGCTAAAAATCACATTGAAAAAACGCAGGCTATTTTTTAACTTCATTGATGTGATCCTTCCCTCCTGTGTCTAACTCAATCTCTCAAAAGGTCATTAATTCCAACCTTTGATCTTGTACGCTCATCAACACGCTTCACAATCACAGCACAATAGAGACTTACACCATTTTTTGACGGCATCGAACCCGCTACGACGACGGAATATGAGGGAATTTCTCCATAAGATACATTTCCAGTCTCACGGTCTACTATTTTGGTTGATTGACCAAGAAAGACTCCCATGCCAAGAACAGAACCTTCTCTAACAATTACACCTTCAACGACCTCAGATCTTGCACCGATAAAGCAATTATCCTCAATAATTGTTGGACTTGCTTGCATTGGCTCTAGTACTCCGCCAATACCCACTCCGCCTGATAAATGAACATTCTTACCAATTTGTGCACAAGAGCCAACAGTTGCCCAGGTATCCACCATTGTTCCATCATCAACGTACGCTCCCAAATTGACAAATGAAGGCATAAGTACAACACTTGGCGCGATGTAAGCAGATTTTCGTACAATGCAATTTGGCACTGCCCGAAAGCCTGCCCGTTTCCAATCCGATACGCCCCAATCCTTAAATTTACTATCAACTTTATCCCACCAACTACTATTCTGCGGTCCGCCTATTTGTATTTCCATATTTTTTAATCGAAATCCAAGCAAAACCGCTTTTTTTGCCCATTGATTTACATGCCATTCACCATCGGCTTGCCTTTCAGCGACACGCAATGTTCCGCCATCCAAAGCATTTAGTGTTTCTTCAATAGCATCACGTACCTCACCTTGAAGATCAGGCATTACTGTATCTCGTGATTCCCATACAGTCTCAATGATATCTTTTAATTCAGAATTTTCCATATCGCAGCTCACTGCTCATTTATTGTCTCAGTATGTTACGCTCCCGTCCTAAAGGACGAAGCTTTTTGCTTCAACGGCTATTGTAATTCAAACGCGTACATTAGCCTTACACAAGCCTCCATACGCAACAACGAGTTTCCCTCTGCTGTTGACTTTTTTATTACCACAAAATTAACTTAGCATAAATGTGACAAACAATGCAACGCCGTAAACCCGAGTGCGATTCTTGTATGGTGTACTAACTTTTCTACCCTATGTTGTGTCCCTAAGCTGCCAGCGCAACGCAAATTGCACGATTGTCATTGGCGGGCGATGGGGGCGCCCACTCGCCTTGGCGATTGAAGCGTGGTACTAAGTCCTTCCAAACCCGATCA
>JAPORV010000179.1 GCA_026710055.1 Aestuariivita sp. | reverse complement strand
TTCTCAAAGACTTAGAGTTCGAATGACACTCGTTACTATTCACCCGAGTTAGCGAGAATCACTGCTATTTCTGTATTAGACACATCATTTAATAAAGTAGGGTCGCCCGTAACCGGCTGCGAACATTCGTTTCAACTTTGTTGTAGTGACGCTTCATACAAATTTAATTGTTGCGAAACTTCTAACCACATAGTTTTACTTTGATTCCAAAGATGGAAATGATTTCGCTCTGAAATTTCCTTCGAGAAAGCCGCAGTTGTTAGTAGTACAAAAACAAAGTAAAAAAACGAAAAGTAAACAAATATTATTGCACATTTTCCGAGCTCATGGCCTAAAGGAATACTAAATTGTTGCCGTGAAAGAGAGTATGGGTTTGCCAGTTGGGCAATGGATTATTTGACGATTCTGTTTTTATGCGATATGTTGAGGAAAGTTTACGTCTTTAAGTGATTATATAATTCCCGAATTTAGGTTAGGCATTCTCCACAAACGAACAATAAAGATCCTAAAAAATCAGTGTGGTATCGTGAGTGCGGGCATTTCACCGTTATCACAGTCTTCAAAGTTCGAGGTAAAGGTTTAAAATGACATCGCGGAACCAAATTCGTGAGGATACTCCGGCAATTGAATTAAAAGGGATATGTAAGTCATTTGGATCTGTCAAAGCCAATAAAGACATTTCAATAACTGTGGCCCGAAATACAATCCACGGCATTATTGGCGAAAATGGTGCCGGAAAATCTACACTCATGTCAATCCTTTATGGTTTTTATAAAGCCGATAAAGGTGAAATATTTATTGCCGGAAAAAAGACCAACATACGTGACAGCCAGACCGCAATTATGTCCGGTATTGGAATGGTCTTTCAGCACTTTAAGTTAGTTGAGAATTTTACCGTATTAGAGAACATCATTCTTGGTGTGGAGAATAGTGGCTTACTGAAGCACGCGCTATCTAACGCACGACAGACCCTCTCAAATCTTGAGCAAGAATATGAATTGCGCGTCCCTCCCGATTCCCTCATTGAAGACCTCGGGGTTGGTGCCCAACAACGCGTGGAAATACTCAAGGCACTATATCGAGGCGCCGATATCCTTATTCTTGATGAACCGACTGGTGTTCTAACCCCATTGGAAGCGGATCAATTGTTCCGGATACTTCGCAGGCTTCGATCCGAAGGCAAAACTATTATTCTGATTACACATAAGTTGCGCGAAATCATGGATGTAACTGATTGTGTCAGTGTAATGCGTCAAGGCCAAATTGTACACCACGTTGAGACGTCAAAAACTTCACCCGATCAACTCGCTGAACTCATGGTTGGACGTAAAGTTCTTCTGAGAGTGGATAAGCGGCCAGCTCAACCAGGCCGACCTGTATTAGAAATTGATAATCTGCAGGTTATTGATAATCTTGGCGTTCAACGGCTTAAGGGAATCAACCTTACCGTAAAAAAAGGAGAAATACTCGGGATTGCTGGAGTAGCTGGCAATGGGCAATCTGAATTGCTCAAAGTGCTTGGCGGCATGCAGGCCGCAACCGGAACAGTACGCATTAATGGGCGATCTATTGACCTTTCTGGGCCACGATCTAACGGACAATATCGCCGATCAAACGGCGTTGCTCATGTACCTGAGGATCGACAACGTGAAGGTCTAATTATGGAATATCATGCATGGGAAAACATCGCCTTCGGCTATCATCGTGACTTAACTTACCAAAAGAACCGATTCACAATGAATAATGCCGCACTGCGAAAAGATACCAGTGGAAAAATGAATCGCTTTGACGTTAGACCCGTTGATACGTGGCTCAAAGCTAAAAATTTTTCAGGCGGTAATCAGCAAAAAATTGTTGTCGCACGTGAGATTGAACGCAACCCTGACTTGCTCTTGGTCGGACAGCCAACGCGCGGAGTCGATATTGGCGCGATAGAATTCGTTCATAAAAAAATTATCAACCTCAGAGACCAAAACAAAGCAATCCTACTTGTATCAGTAGAGTTAAGCGAAATTCTCAGTCTGTCAGATCGAATTGCAGTGATGTTCGATGGATTCATCATGGGAGAACGTCTCCCAAATGCAACTAACGAAAAGGAACTTGGCTTATTGATGGCGGGAGTACGAGATGATACACTCTGTTCTGCCAATTAAATTTTCGCTAACGTGAATTTCTAAAAGTAACGTAACGCTTAAACGCTTAGGCCATCAAGAAATGAAAAGGCAAAACAATTATTAACTTTCAACGACGTCGGGCAATGATGAAATTGATGTCATAATGGATAAAATACCACATTGGGCCGATGTTGTCCTCATTCCTTTAATTTCTCTAATCTTGGCAGCGATATTGTCAGCTCTGGTTATTCTTGCAATAGGTGAAGACCCCATTGCCGCAGTTGAATTGATGATCAAGGGCTCTCTGGGATCTACTTACGGTTGGGGATATACACTATATTATGCAACAAATTTTATCTTCACCGGCCTTGCCGTTTCCGTAGCGTTTCATGCAAAATTGTTCAATATTGGTGGAGAAGGTCAAGCAATGTTGGGTGGGCTGGGAGTTGCACTCGTTTGCCTCTTGATCCCATGGCCACATTGGACATTTGCCTTGTTGGCTGCTGTTTTAGCCTCAACTGCATTCGGTGCTCTATGGGCAACCATTCCCGCTTTTTTGCAAGCCAAACGCGGAAGCCATATCGTCATTACGACAATTATGTTTAACTTTATTGCCGCCGGATTGTTAAACTATGTTCTAGTCAATCTCATGCGACCAACGGGTTCAATGGATCCAGCGACTGCACGATTTCCAGAAAATATTCATCTACCCACTCTACATGAAATTCTTGTGCTGTTTAATATTCCTTTTTCTAAGGCTGCACCTGCAAATATCAGCTTTTTAGTTGCAGTGGCAGCTTGTTTTCTAACTTGGCACCTCATATGGCGAACCCGACTTGGCTATGAAATTCGTGCTTATGGGCACTCAGAACCTGGTGCTATTTATGCTGGCATTTCACCATTCAAAATGATTATGATCTCAATGCTAATATCAGGCGCTCTAGCCGGATTAATGGCAATCAATAATGTTATGGGAGAAGCGGAACGCTTAGTATTAAATGCCACTGAAGGAGCTGGATTTATCGGCATTGCTGTAGCCCTGATGGGGCGTTCACATCCTTTTGGCGTTTTCCTTGCATCAATTCTATTTGGATTTCTGTACCAAGGTGGGGCGGAATTAGCACTGTGGACATCAATCCCACGTGAGTTAATTGTCGTGATTCAAGCACTCGTTATTTTATTTACCGGCGCCCTCGACAATATGGTACGCATGCCTCTGGCACGTATTTTTTCCACAATGCGGCTACAAAGAGAAAAATAGCAGACTATTATACTTAACCTTCAGGTCGAATATATTTCAAATTAACTTGGTAACCTGCCTTACAATATATCAAGAATCATCAAAATCTTACTATCAACAGAGTTGATGATAACATCCTCACAGTTAAATTGCTTACTGAAGAAAACAGAGTGTAAACAAAATACTAACTCATGGATTTCCTAACGATCATCCAAATCCTTGACTCAACAATACGTCTTGGTACACCATTGCTACTCGCATGTTTAGCTGGACTGTTTTCTGAGCGAGCCGGTATTTTTGATATTGGGCTTGAGGGAAAAATGCTTATGGCCGCATTTTCATCGGCAGCAGCAGCGGCAATTTCAGGGTCTGCCTGGTTTGGATTAGTGGTGGGAATTACGTCTTCAGTGGTTTTAAGCGGCATTCACGGTCTTGCTTCCATCACATTCAAAGGGAACCAACTTATTTCAGGAGTTGCGATTAATTTTTTGGCAGCTGGGATTACGGTATTGATTGCTCAATATCTTTTCGAACAAGGCGGGCGCACGCCATCGCTTTTTGGGGCAGGTCGATTCCCGCCAGTTGAACTACCTTTTAGCAGTCTAATTGCACCAATTCCGCTCATTGGACCAGTTTATGCAGAATTATTTTCTGGTCATTCGGTCATTGTTTATTTTGCTTTACTTTCAGTTCCTGGAACATGGTGGATTCTTTATAGAACAAGATTTGGACTGCGTTTGCGTGCTGTTGGCCAAAATCCATCAGCGGTTGATACCGCAGGCATTAATGTAGAACAGTTGCGCTATGCCGCCGTCATTATTTGTGGTCTATTTTGTGGCATTGCCGGAGCATATCTTGCCACAGCTTTACAAGCAGGATTTGTCAAGGACATGACTGCAGGTCGTGGGTTCATAGCGCTCGCTGCCTTAATCTTCGCTAAATGGCGACCTTGGTATGCTCTTTGGGCGTGCCTTCTATTTGGATTCTTACAGGCTGTAGCACTTAGATATCAAAATATTGACTTCGGAGCGTTTGTGGTTCCTGTACAATTAATGGATGTTTTGCCATATGTACTTACAGTGGTCATTCTAGCAGGTTTCGTTGGAAAGGCGATTCCACCACGTGCCGGTGGTGAGCCATACATAAAAGAACGCTAAACGTGCTTAGAAGAATATTGAGTCCCAAATTCAATCAATTTTCCATGATACTATCAATTAAAGCAATCGCTATTTTCATCAAGAGCACTGCCTCAATTTATAGGCGCAAACAGCAGAGTTATCTTTATAATAACACCAAACTAAAATCAGAAAAACTGACTTAATTTTTAAATATGTAATGCATCGTCAAGCGTTCTCAAACCGACCTTTGGCGATTGAACAAGTACAGCCATATTGCCGGGTTTATGCTCGTTCCGCATCATTTTCATATGGGCGAGTGGTAAATCGGCCCAACCAAAAACTTCTGACATACATGGATCGAGTCGCCGCTCAAGCATCAATTGATTAGCTGCACTCGCTTGTTTAAGATGCGCAAAATGACTACCTTGTAATCGCTTTTGGTGCATCCACATATACCGTACGTCAAACGTACAATTGAAGCCAGTCGTGCCTGCACAAATAACAACCATTCCACCTTTTTTGCAAACGAATGCTGACACTGGAAAAGTGCTTTGTCCGGGATGTTCAAAAACCATGTCAACATTAACGCCTTTTCCTGTAATATCCCAAATCGCTTTGCCAAACTTTCGTGCTTCCTTAAACCATTTTGTATACTCCGGGGAATTCACAGGCGGAAGTTGACCCCAGCAATTGAATTCTTTGCGATTAATAACCCCTTTTGCTCCTAATCCAATAACAAAGTCACGTTTATCCTCATCGGAAATAACACCGATAGCATTTGCGCCTGCTGTGTTAATTAACTGAACTGCGTAAGAACCAAGCCCACCTGAAGCGCCCCAGACAAGCACATTCTGACCCGGCTTTAAATCATGAGGTGCGTGACCAAAAAGCATGCGGTAAGCCGTCGCAAGTGTAAGTGTATAACAAGCACTCTCTTCCCATGTTAAGTGCTTAGGACGTGGCATCAGTTGCTGACTTTGAATCCGCGAGAACTGACTAAAGGAACCATCTGGAGTTTCGTAACCCCAAATTCGTTGACTCGATGAATACATTGGATCTCCACCATTGCATTCCTCATCATCACCATCGTCTTGATTACAATGCACTACGACCTCATCACCCACTCTCCAACGTGTCACCTTCTCACCAACAGCCCAGACAATGCCAGACGCATCTGAACCCGCGACATGATATGGCTGTCCATGTCCATCAAAAGGAGATATCGGTTGGCCTAACGCAGCCCAAACACCATTATAATTCACACCTGCTGCCATTACATAAACAAGAACTTCATTACTATCAAGTTTTGGAACATCAACAATTTCAACTTGCATGGCTTTTTCAGGTTCCCCATGACGCTCACGGCGGATTGCCCACGCATACATCTGCTTGGGGACAAATCCCATTGGCGGTACCTCTCCCATCTGATAAAGATCTTTTTGAGGTGCATTGTAGTTTACATTCTCAGCGTCTTGTTCCAATATCATTTATTGTCTCCAATATTTCTGCTAAAAAACAATAGCGTGACTGTGCTGGTAAGCAATATGACCTGATGTCTAAATTTGCAACAACGAAACAGAGAGTGATTCCCATATGGCTAGTATATCAACTTTATTATATTGATGGGTAGAGGGACTTGAGTTTGATGCGGGCACCGTCGGTTGTGAACCGCCAGTTGACGGAGTGTTGGGCGGCGTTGCGGTGATCCTGCCAGGCACGTACTTCCCGAACCATCGTTTCCCGGTCAGGAATGCGTC
>JAPORV010000043.1 GCA_026710055.1 Aestuariivita sp. | reverse complement strand
ATCCGGCATGATCTGGCCCTGGCTGATCACCTGATGAAGAAGTTAACGCAGATGATGGCAACGCTTGACCCATCTTTAACAAAATTTTCGAAAAATTCATCAAATTTCATTGTTTTTGCGATTTACCGGAATATTTTTTCCTTTAATTTCAATAAGTTATAATAAAGCAATTTTTGAAAACTCGTTGTAGTGACCTACGATTCCGTTAACTTATTGAAATATAGAGATAAGTTTGAAGTTTGTAGTGCCATACAGTTTTCTAAATATTTGTTTTTAAAAGATCTTTTTTGCAAAATGTTAAAGATGGGTTCAGGCCACTGGCCGTCGGGCAATTGGGGGTTGTGCGGTAAAATTCCTCAACAAGTTTCATATTATGATGAAAAATATTTATATTTATCTCTTGGCAGGCGTCAGAAAAGGAGGTTTTTTAATAGATATCACCTAGTCGATACAAATTCATACAAAATTAACCCATCTCATTTTATTGATCACTATGCCAAAATATAAGAAATTTAGTGGTATCCGCACGCCTAGAAACTGCCATTGCCTTACGAATTTATGAACATTGAATTCCAAAGTTGAGCATATCGCCCAGAACGCGCCAATAGCGTAACATGTGTACCCTGCTCAACAACTTTGCCTTCTTCAAGGACAAATATTTTATCAGCCTCAACAATTGTAGAAAGGCGGTGTGCAATGGTAACCACCGTTCGACCTTGACTAGCAAGATCAATTGCTTCTTTGATTTCAAATTCGGTACCGCTATCAAGCGCTGAAGTTGCTTCGTCAAGAAGCAAAATAGGTGGATTTTTTAATAAAGTTCTTGCAATCCCAACCCGTTGTTTTTCACCACCTGATAGTTTTAATCCACGTTCACCAACCTGTGTGTCATAGCCTTCAGGCAGACCCACAATAAAGTCATGAATTTGAGCTGCTCGCGCCGCGTCTAATACTTCCCTATTACTTGCGTCTTCACGTCCGTATGCAATATTATACCAAATTGTGTTGTTAAACAAAACAGTATCTTGCGGCACCACTCCAACTGCAGCATGTAAGCTAGCTTGAGTGACATCACGAATATCTTGCCCATCAATTAAAATTTCGCCGTCTGTTACATCGTAAAAGCGAAATAAAAGACGATCAATCGTTGACTTTCCAGATCCCGTTGCACCAACAATTGCAATTTTCTGACCGGGTTCAACTGTCAAATCAATACCTTTGAGAATTTCACGCCGTCCTTCATACTTAAATCGTACAGATTTAAGTTCAATTCGTCCGCCCTTGACAATCAAATCAGCTGCATCTGGTTTATCAAATACTTCTTGTCTTTGTTCTAGCAAGTCGAACATTTCGCTCATATCAACTAGAGATTGCCTAATTTCGCGATAAACCGTGCCAAGAAAGTTAAGAGGTAGAGTGATTTGTATCATATACGCGTTCACCATCACAAAATCACCGACAGTTAAAGTATTATTTTGAACACCAATTGCCGCGAGAACCATGACACTAACCATACCGACGGTAACAAGTAAGCCTTGCCCAAAATTCAAAAACGCAAGGGAGTAAGATGTCTTTAGTGCAGCCTGTTCATAGGCCTGCATTGCGGCGTCATAGTTTTTTGCTTCACGTTTTTCAGCACCAAAGTATTTTACTGTTTCAAAATTTAGTAAACTATCAATTGCTTTCTGGTTAGCTTCCGTATCTTGATCATTCATTACACGGCGAATCTTAACGCGCCACTCAGTAACCTTAATCGTAAAAAGAATAAAAGTGGTAATTGTTCCCGCTAAGATAAATAGATACCAAAAATCCAAAAGAATCGTCACAACGACCATGATGAAAAGTAATTCAACTGCTAATGGACCAATACTTAAGAGCAGAAAGCGAAGCAAAAAATCCACCCCCTTGATGCCCCGGTCAATTATCCGAGAAAGGCCTCCTGTTTTTCGGGAAATATGAAACCGTAATGAAAGACGGTGAATATGTTGAAATGTCTCTAACGCTAAAGATCTAAGTGCACGTTGTCCTACTGCTGCAAAAACAATATCTCTTAATTGTTGAAAACCAACGTTCATCAAGCGTGCTATACCATAGGCAACTGTTAATCCAACAGCACCTAAAACAAGACTATTAACGCTCTTTTCAGATAACGCATCGACTGCACTTTTATAGAACAATGGTACTGTTACAGCCACAATTTTTGATAAGAGAAGAAAACCTAAAGCAGCAATGACCCGCCATTTGATCCAATTTTTTTCATGAGGCCAAAGGTAAGGTGCGACCTTCCTAATAGTCCTTAAAGCCGAACGCCGCTCTTCCTGCAAAATTGTATCGTTCATACGTTTAAGCAACTGTTGAAAGGTAAAATCACCTAAAGTAACGAAGATTTCTTTTCGTTATCATTCCGGTAAAGTAAAGATTTGTCCTGGATAAATCAAATTAGGGTCCCGAATTGAATCACGATTTGCCTCAAAAATTCGAACATACAAAACACCATGTCCATATCTTTTGCGTGAAATCGCCCAGAGTGTATCACCTCGTTGAATTGTGACTGCTGCAACAGGGAATTCTTGTGGAAATGAAGATTCTGTCGAGCGCACTTTATCTAAATTTTCTCTGCTTTCTTTGTTCAAAGACGTTTCGAGTCGACTAATGACTGTATGATCATCATTTAACTGGTCAATACGTAACCTGTAGTTTCCTGGTGCAATGTAGGATAATTTTGCATTCCAGCGACCAGCTGGATCCGCAATACTGTCAACCGTGAATTCTTCATCCATATAAATCAGTACATTGGAATTTGGTAATGAACGCCCACTTAACAAAACTGAATTGTCGGTGTCATAACTGATTGTCTCAAGCTCAATTTGTGTATTGTCAACAGCAGAATATAGTATATCAGGTGACATTAATTCCGGTCCATCTTCTCCAATACGCAATATTGATACATTGGCAGACTGGCTTAATTCAGGTAAATTTCCTTGTTGCATATCTTGTGTACTATTATTCTTTGATTGATCATTGACCGTATCCTCAAGCGTGTTGGTAGTAACGCTTTCTGCGATCAAATCACCACCAGTCGGGGCAATTATAAATTCGTCCGCCAAAGCCGCTTGTTGCGTATCACTTCGCGCAACTAAAGTAAGAACGCGCGGTTCTGTACTGTTTGGTATCAGAAAAACTGCTACAAAGTTGCCACGTGCGTCTACACTCGCCGAACTGGTTATCTGACTATTAATAAAAATATCTACAGTGCTTTCCACAGCACTTTTCCCCGCAACAATAACAGTACCATCGCGTGATACACGGAGAACATCAAGAACTGGTGGAGGTAATGTATCACTAATAACGGTATCTTTTGACGTAGAAATAGGAGACTGTTTAGTTGAATCATCGGTCGACAGCGAGTTTCTTGCATTAACTTGTTGATTATCAAAACTTGATTCTTCATCACTTCCAACAATATTTAATTCATTCGCATCAGGTGAAAGGTTTTTCATATCATTTTCTACTGAAGAAATGCTGCCTTGATCCAATTCAGAACTTTCTATCGATACGTTATTTTCATTTTGTTGGTCAACGTTGGTTGGTATCTGATTTATTTGATCTGATCCGGCAAGGACATTTGACATTACGTCATGCGAAGTATCGCTGAAGTTTGCTGTATTTTGTTCACTACCGATAATACCATCATTTTCGCTCAACGGTTCTTCCGCCGAAATGTTTTCCAAATTTATAACTTCCGGTGTATCGGAAACCTGGCTTCGTGGAACAAAAATCAAAACAAAAATTAATGCAGCCACCATCACGGCGACAACAACACCTGAAAATGTTCCAAGTGACATCAATCTATTTCGATCAGACATTCTGTAATTCCTTCCGACCCGAGGAAAGACGATTATGTCATATTAACAGGCAAGCTAATGACTTAAAAGTAACACTTATGCTACATACGGGATAAATTATGAAGACAAAATCAATTTGTGTTTATTGTGGAGCTCGAACTGGAAATAATCCAGATTATGAAAAAGCCGCCCGCGAATTTGGTAACGAAATAGCATTACTTGGCTGGCGATTAGTTTATGGTGCAGGAAATATTGGATTAATGGGGGAGATTGCAAGTGCAGTGCAATGTGCTGGCGGTGAAACACTTGGTGTCATTCCACGATACCTTGCTGACAGAGAGGTCATGAAAACTGATCTCAAGCAACTCATCCTGACTGAGACGATGCACGAACGTAAAAAAGTAATGTTTATGAATGCGGACATATTTGCCCTTCTTCCGGGAGGAGTTGGTAGTTTAGATGAATTTTTTGAAGTATTAACCTGGACTCAACTCGGTTTGCACGATAAGCCCATTTTGCTTTTAAATATCGCGAATTATTGGAACCCACTGCTTGACCTCATACAACAGTTAATTTCCAAAAGTTTCACTGAACATTCATTGATGGATTCGATAATAAATTGCTCAAATATTTCTGATGCCGTTCATTTTCTCTCGAATTACCAAAAGTCCTTTTCATAAGATTTTTTTTGAAGGTTATGATGATCAATTTCATTTAAGAAAAATCAAGGTGTATTCCAAATAATGTAATGGCAGTCATTCTACCCTCAGAATGATTGAATTATAACTACCGAAGTTTTAACTTTCACCGGTATCGAGTGATTACCTGAAAATCAACAAGTGATCGATGTCAAAAGCAATTCATTTAAGGTGACTTTATACCAATACTATCGGTCAATATAAAGCATTGAATTTCTTCAAATTTTCTTCCTAATTTTGAAATTTAATTTAAAAAAACTCCAAATCAAAAAGTTGTGTATTCAGTATTTTAAAAATGAACTAAATGCAGCTGTAAAACGCAATTAGGTTTTTGCTCCTTCTAAAACTATCAATCTCTAATTTCAAAATTCAACGAAGTTAAAGTTGCTCAATAAATTAAAAAACTGAAAAACAATTTCTTTTAGATGAAAAAAATTGATACTTCAGAGGTGAAGCAACAAGCATTTTTGTACCTTCACACAGGTCATTTAATGCATCATGACATTGATAATACTACCTGATCAACTTGTTATAGTTTATTTCGGTACATTTGAAGATCTCGCTTCACTTCCCCGCATACTAAACTATTCTTGACTATCACAGACGCGACGCCACATTTTCCCAATTGACCAAATTATCTAAAAAATTAGTTAGATAAGCGGGTCGCTTATTTCGAAAGTCAATATAGTATGAATGTTCCCACACATCACATCCTAATAGGACTGTTTGTCCGTGACAAAGGGGATTAACACCGTTTTCCGTTTTTGTAACTTCTAAAGCACCATCAGTTTTCTTAACTAACCAGCACCACCCAGAACCAAATTGAGCGGCACCAGCAACACAGAATAATTCTTTGAAAGCAGAAATGCTATCAAAATTTTCCACTAACGCTGAATGCAATTCGTTCGGTATTTTACTATCACCAGGACCCATCATTTCCCAAAATTGATTATGATTCCATAACTGTGATATATTATTGAAAATACCACTTTGCGCGACAGAAGAATGGTCGTATGTTCCAACAATAATTTCTTCCAAAGATTTATTTTCCCATTCGGTTCCAGCAATTAGCTTGTTTCCATTATCAACGTAAGCTTTATGATGCAGGTCATGATGATATTCTAAAGTTTCCTTTGACATGCCTCTATCTACAAGAGCGTCATGTGCGTAAGGAAGATCGGGCAATTCAAAAGTCATGTATCGTACTCCAAATGTGCAAGAAATTATTACTGTATCATGTGGGTTGTCAACGATAGAGGTCAAGTAGTGATATCACATTGATAAAGAAAAAGCTGAAGTAAGATCCGTGAAGTTCCTAAATTCTGATAAGACATCACCTTATCAATTCTTCAGATTTTTTTTAGACTTACCAACATAATAATTTCATAGATAGTGTCTGTAAAAAACCCTAAATTCAATATTAAAACACTGAAAAAGTTGACTCTTTTGTCGTTTTTCTCTGGCGAAGATTGCGGGTATTTGGTACAATATCAGCAATTACACCCAAGATTTGCCCCAAATCAGCCAATCTTCGCCAGAATCTCTCGAAAGAAAGGTCACATTACGCGCACATCCTTCGCCATACAACCCCTTCCTGGCAATACCGCCACCCGTCAGCTCACCTTCGACCCGACCTCCCGCGATGATACCGAAGTTCTCTGCTATGCCTGACAGGCCTTGTGGTGTCAT
>JAPORV010000468.1 GCA_026710055.1 Aestuariivita sp. | reverse complement strand
CACATTCCCAACAAAAGCAGATAGCAGCGGCGAAAAAGGCCGGATAGGGAAAAATATAGATCGATCGGACGAATTTTCGCAAAATCAGGCGAATCTTGCGTGATGAGCAAAATTCGACAAATAATTATCGTGTCATATCAATGGTTTACAAAATTCGTCCCACACCATATGAGAACCACACCCTTTAGCAAAGATTGGTTGATTTAATGGAAATCTTGCAAGATATTAAGAAATTGTGCCAAATATCAGAAATCGTCGCCAGAACAAACGTATCAGAAAAGTAGGTTTTTTCAACATTTTACTAGCGAATTTAGAGTTTTCTTAACAGACACTATATAGTAAGAACAGTCCTTCCTCCCTTGTTGATATTCTGCATAAAAAATTGACAAAACATCACTTATTTAGACCGCATTTGGGCATTTTTTTGAATATTTTCCTTGGTGAGAATCTAATACTGGGAATGACTAAATTCCAGTTGTATTAACTTTATTCACATTGGGAGAGGGACATCCGAACCAATGATTTGTCAAATCTCAATTTTGCTTAATATTGGAGCGCTTTAATTCTCGAACAAGAATCCCAGTGATATATCTATTGGTTGTATCACAATAGCTTCGTAAATGGTTACTTTTTCGTAGGTTTGTATATTTCGTAAGGAGAGATGATCGAAAAAAAGAGGTCAGTATGAAATACTAAACATTTTCGGAAATCGGTAAAATTTAGATTGTGCCTATCGACTGTTTAGAATCAAATAATTTTTGAAAAAAAACTGATTTAAAATGAGGAAGAATTGAGTGGCGATACGAAGTATTTTTTGGCTTTTATTTTTTGCAAGTATTTTGTCGGCATGGTCATGGTTATATTTCATGGCTGTTAGTATGGATATTGATTTGATTGGAAGATTAGGGCCTGACGGTCAAATGATGGCCGCAATGAATCCCAATATGGAGATGGACATGCCAATGACGGGTTGGAACATGCTATTTGCAATGTGGGCAATAATGATGGCCGCAATGATGCTACCGGTAATGGTTCCAACGTTAACAACTTATGATTCACTTATTTTGAGTGCAAATGGAACGCGCTTGACATGGTTTGGCATTTTTGTCGGCTACTTCATCATTTGGATCGTATTTGCGGCAATTATAGCAATTCTTCAATTGGTCCTATTGTTTTCTGGGCTCATAGATATGTATGGCATAGCTAAGTCGCCTATTTTTGCGTGCGGAATTCTGACTTGTGTTGGGCTTTTTCAGTTTTCTCGCACAAAACAAGTTTGTCATGGGATTTGCTTGTCGCCGTTAGCGTATTTTATGAAAAACTGGGTTCTCGGATTATTCGGTGGTATTCGAATGGGAGTTGGACTTGGTGTTTATTGTGTTTGCTGTTGTTGGGGTTTCATGATGTTAGGATTTGTTGGTGGCGTCATGAATTTATTATGGATGGGCCTTGCAACAATATTTATGATTCTTGAGAAGATTCCGCAGGTTGGAAGAGCTTTAACAAAGCCTTTGGGCTTTGTCTTGATTTTGGGAGCCGTTGTACTGGCAAGCGATCATTATTTTGGGGGAACTTACAAATGGCGTTGAATCGAAAATTTAACTCTGATCGTCTCCCAGTTAGTCAACGTATCGACAGTAGGATTGAGAATCCTAAACGACGACGCATGTCGCCGACTGAATGGGCGATCAAAGGTGAATTATTTATGAACTGCTCCTGTGAAGTAGTTTGCCCGTGTGGTATATCGTTGGGCAAGCATCCTCCCACATATGGATATTGTCAGACTTGGTTTGCATTGCAGATAGATAAAGGTCATTTTGAAAAAGAGAGTCTAACTGGCTTAAATATCGCACTTTTGATTGATATTCCAGGTCGGATGGCCGAAGGGAATTGGAAAGTTGCCGCATATATTGATGAACGATCTAGCGGCAAAGCTTATAGTGGCTTATTGCAAATTCTTTCGGGTGCTGCTGGTGGCAATACGGGTGTGTTTAATTTTTTGGTTTCGGAAATTATTGGTGCTGAGAGAGAAAAAGTCATTATTGAAAGAGATAAACGGCGTCGACGCGTTATCGTGGGTCAAAAAATTCAGGGTGAGATTGAAATGATTCAAGGTAAAGATCCTGAAGTGCCTGTATCAATGCAAAATACTCAGTATTGGATGGGACCGACAATTTATCCAGCCATTGGTTTAAAGTCTAAAGTCCGTGATTATGGTCGAATTTGGGATTTTGAAGGCAAATCGGGAGATATTATTCCAATTGATTGGGCCGGACCAGTCAGAATATAGCCATTTTGTTTATTTTGGTGTTTGAACATTTGCCTCAAGGTTGATTTTTTCAACGAATACAGGAATTTTTGCGTGGTCCAGAGTTAATATTATGCAATCACTTTCCCAAGAAAAACAAAGATCATAATGTATTTTATTTTGAGGTTAAAGAAATTAAGAAGTATTTAATTCGGCGGTCACTTCAGCCTTATTTTGTAAGTAGTTTTTGAGATAGCCGTATGGCGCTAACTTGGGGGAATGAAGAAATTTAATGAGTTTGATGACAGCTTCATGTCGATTGCGTAGAACGCCATTTTCGCAAAATGTTGATAACGCTGGTGCAAAAGCGTTTACCGTTTATAACCGAATGTTACTGCCTACGTTTTTTGAAAGCATTGAAGCTGATTATCACCATCTTAAGTCACATGTTCAGCTGTGGGATGTGTCGTGTCAACGACAAGTTGAGATACGCGGGCCAGATGCAAGCCATTTAATGCAACTCTTGACACCACGTAACATAAGCAGCATGATGTCGGGCCAATGCCGATATGTTCCTATTGTGGATGACGCCGGTGGAATGCTGAACGATCCTGTTGCGCTAAAGCTGTTGGACGATTTGTGGTGGCTTTCGATTTCTGATAGTGACCTACTGCTATGGGTCAAAGCGATCGCTATTGGATTTGGATTAAATGTTATTGTCGACGAACCTGATGTATCACCATTAGCGGTACAAGGCCCAACCTCAAAAAAATTAGTTGAACGTGTATTCGGATCAAAAATTAACGATATTCGATTTTTTGGGTTCGATATTTTTTCGTTTATGGGTCAGGATTTGATTGTCTCAAGATCTGGATATTCGAAACAAGGTGGTTTTGAAATTTATCTTGCTGATTATAGTCTTGGTACGTCACTTTGGTCAACATTGTTTGAAGCGGGAGCAGATTTAGATGTAAGGGCTGGGTGCCCAAATCTTATTGACAGAGTTGAGGCTGGTTTATTGAGTTATGGCGGTGATATGACCTCTGATAATTCGCCTTATGAGTGTGGCTTGGGAAAGTATTGTCAACCTGAGGAGATAAAAAATTGTATTGGAAGAGAAGCGCTGATAAAAAAATCAAAGGAGGAGCCGATACGACAAATTCGGCCGCTTGAAATAGCCGGATCCAAAGTTCCTATTTGCGCCGAAGCATGGCCATTAATCAAAAACCATCAGAGAGTTGGTCAAGTGACCGCAGCCGTTTGGTCGCCTGATTTTGAGACTAATGTTGCCATTGGAATGGTGGATCAAGAGTATTGGGCAAGTGGTACCGAATTGATAGTGGAAACTCCTCAGGACGCCCGTAGTGCGATTGTGCGATCTAGCTTCTGGTCGTAGACGCGAGACAAAAAACCAGCTTAGGAATCCGACAATTTTAAATTAGAGGACAAAATATGAGAGCACTCTTAGTTCATAAGAACGATGATACAGGGAAAACATCGGCGCAGGTCGAAGAAATTTCTGAAAGTGATTTGCCAGAAGGTAATGTCACGGTGAATGTAGAATATTCCACATTAAATTATAAGGATGGTCTTTGTATAGGTCCGGGTGGAGGTTTGGTTCGAACCTATCCTCACGTGCCAGGTATTGATTTTTCGGGCGTTGTTCAATCCTCAAGTGATGCTCGTTATGCACCTGGTGATAGGGTTATTTTAACTGGATGGCGTGTTGGCGAGAGCCATTGGGGCGGCTATGCTGAAGTGGCCAGAGTTAATGCAGATTGGTTGGTTCCGTTACCTGACGGTATTGACACGCGACAAGCTATGGCAGTGGGTACTGCCGGTTTTACGTCAATGTTGGCTGTTATTGCCTTAGAGAATCATGGATTAACACGTGATCAAGGGACTGTATTAGTCACGGGTGCTGCGGGCGGGGTTGGTTCAATCGCTGTCGCGTTGTTGGCAAATTTAGGGTATGAGGTTGCGGGAGTAACAGGCCGCCGAGAAACGCATGATTATCTTCGTGATTTAGGCGTTGCGCGGATTGTTGCTCGGGAGGAGATTAATGAGACGGTTAAGCGACCACTAGAAAGTGAAACTTGGCAAGGTTGTATTGACGCTGTTGGTGGCGCGATGTTGGCGCGGGTATTGGGTCAGATGAAGTATCGATGTTCTGTTGCAGCTGTTGGGCTTGCAGGAGGAAGTAATTTGCCTGGGACAGTGATTCCATTTTTGTTACGTGGCATTAATCTACTGGGTATTGACAGCGTCCTTCAACCTTTTGACAAAAGAATGGAAGCATGGAAACGAATAGCCAATGACTTACCATTGAAAAAATTAGAAGGGATGACAACGATGGCTACTTTATCAGACGTACCGCAACTTGGCAGTGACATTCTTAAAGGGCAGATAAAGGGTCGAGTTGTTGTTGATGTCAGAGCTTAAGTATTGCGTGCAATTGAATTTATTCGGTTTTGCCGTAAACTTGTAAGCAAGAAATTAGAAATTGCATGTTATGACCATGGTAATGATATCTCTTTGAACCTGCTAATCAATTTTCTTTGAGAGAAAAACTTGGAAAGTTATGATATTAACCTCAGTTGATGGGCAAACCCAATTGCCAAGATATTTTAAGCGCGCATTTCAACTAGCGCAAGGGCTTGAGCGTGGCTGTTTAGATTTGGTTTTGCCTGATGGTCGAAGATTTCGCGTGAAAGGTAGGTTGCCAGGTCCAACGGCAGAATTGTGCGTTCATAGTCGTGATGTTTTTTCGCGACTCATTCGTGAAGGGGATCTTGGATTTTGCGATGCATATCTTGATGAGGATTGGTCAACGCCGGATCTGCAGACTTTTATGGACTTCATTCATTCGGATAATGAAGTGATTTATGATGGGTTTCCAGGAATTCAGTTTATTCGAGCGTTTGAGAAGTTAAGATTTTGGTTCCAACGAAATTATAAGACGCAAGCCAAAAAAAATATTTCCTATCACTATGATCTTGGTAATGATTTTTATCGTCTCTGGTTGGATGATACAATGACTTATTCGTCGGCTTTATTCGAAACAGGTCAAGAGAGTACTGAGAAAGCTCAAATTGCTAAGTATGCGTCAATGATTGATCAAATGAACGTTAGTGAAGGTGATCATATCTTAGATATTGGATGCGGTTGGGGCGGTTTTGCTGAATATGCTGCCGGTGAGAGAGGGCTGCGGGTCACCGGCCTTACAATCAGTCAGCAACAGCTTAAATATGCAAGACAAAGAATTAAAAAGAAGGGTTTTTCTGAACTTGTAGACTTCAAGTTGCAAGACTATCGCGATGAAAACGGAACATATGATGGTATTGCTTCTATTGAGATGTTTGAGGCTGTAGGTGAGAAGTATTGGCCGACTTTTTTTGAAATAATTCGTGATAGATTAAAGCCAGGTTGTAATGCTACATTGCAGGTCATTACGGTGTCCGATCATCGTTGGGATGTATATAAGCGCGGCGTAGACTTCATTCAGAAATATATTTTTCCCGGAGGTATGCTTCCTAGTCCGAGTGTACTGCGAAGTAATGTTGAGAAGGCAGGTTTAGCTTTTATAAAATCACTCGAATTTGGTTCGAGCTATGATCTTACTCTTCGTCGATGGCATCAAACATTTACCGAGAGATGGGAGCAAATAGCAGAATTAGGTTTTGATGAACGATTTCGTCGAATGTGGAGCTTTTATTTGACGTCATGTGCCGCATCTTTTCAATGTGGTAATTGTGATGTGACGCAAATTACTATTTCACGTCCAAACAGGTTGTGATATCATTTAACTAACGGATTTTTTTGATAGTATCCAGTAAAGTTTGCTGCTCAGGCACGTTGCTTAAGAAAGTAAATTTATGAATTTTCAGCGAAGTTGTGATTGATATCATTAACTTTTTGTGAGCCTTGAAAATATTCTTAATGCTTAACCCATCTTTAACAAAATTTTCAAAAAATTCGTCAAATTTCATTGTTTTTGCGAT
>JAPORV010000240.1 GCA_026710055.1 Aestuariivita sp. | reverse complement strand
AAACGGCCCTGCTCAAACCAATCGGGATGGGGTATTGTTATCAATGAGACGACTCACTATCATTCACTATAAATAAGACAACAATCTACCAGTTTCTAGCATCAATTCAATGATGTTGGTACAATAGGTGGCGCATGAATCTTGGTTGAAAAAGATACTAATTTTCTTTGTTATCGTTACCGGTGAGGCCACTCACTAAAGTTACAAGGACAAATATAACACGCTTCACTTCATTAAGCATCAATACAACAAAGTCGGTATTCTAAGATAAAGAGCTCTTATAGATATTCCGCAAAATATTTTTTTGAACTTTTCCCATAGTGTTACGCGGTAATTCATCTATAATATGAATTTCGCGCGGGTGTTTAAATTTCGCTAGCGATGCCGCAAGTGCGGACTTAATTTCCTCAATATTCGGCGTTTCTCCTTCTTTTGGTACAATCAAACCAATTACAGTTTCGCCGAAATTCACATCAGGAACACCGATAACCGCGCTTTCCATGACACTAGGTTGGGAGTCCAAAACGCATTCAATTTCCTTTGGATAAATATTGTATCCGCCAGAGATTATCAGATCTTTATTTCGACCTATTATATAGACATATCCGTCGTCGTCCATTTTACCAAGATCACCAGTAATAAAAAATCCATTATTGCGAAGCTCAGCAGCTGTTTTTTCAGGCATCTGCCAATAACCTTTAAAGACATTTGGACCGCGAACTTCGATCTGACCAATCTGACCCGGTATTACAATCTTATCGGAGTTTGGCTTCATAATTTTTAGGTCAACTCCCGGAAGCGGTAGACCGACCGTTCCCGCCCGCCGTTCTCCCTCATAAGGGTTTGACGTGTTCATATTGGTTTCAGTCATGCCGTAGCGTTCCAAAATCCGATGCCCAGTGCGAGCCTCAAAATCGAAATATGTTTCTACTAACAGAGGCGCCGATCCCGAAACGAATAACCGTATATGTTTCGTCAAATCGCGTGTTAACCGCTCATCGTCCAATAGGCGGGTATAAAAGGTAGGAACCCCCATCATACTGCTGACATTGGGTAATTGCCGAATGATTTCGTCTAAATCGAATTTGGGCAAAAAGACGATGCTTCCGCCGCAAACCAACATTACGTTGATTGCGACAAACAACCCATGTGTATGGAAAATAGGCAATGCGTGAAGCAGTACATCGGTTTTATCGAAACGCCATTCGCTAGCCAATGTTTTTGCATTCGAAAGTAAATTATTATGCGTTAACATCGCCCCTTTGGAACGACCGGTTGTACCAGAAGTATACAGCAATGCGGCTAAGTCATCGGGATTACGTTCAACGGTTAAAAAGCTAGATGGTAGTGTACGTGCAACTTCAATCAGGGTACCACTCCCTTCGGCATTCAATGTCATAACTCTTGCCCCAAACGTTTGTGCGAGGTTTGTCAGTTCGGGCTCATTTGTTTCATCACATATGATAAGAGAAGCACCACTATTTTCGATAAAATAGGCGAGTTCCGCTAACGTGTAGGCTGTGTTCAGCGGCACAAGAACGAGTCCTGCTTGAACACAAGCGGCGAATAACGCAAGCGCTTCTGGCGATTTTGACACCTGAACCGCTATCCGATCCCCAGCAACCAACCCGTGTTGAACCAAAGCGTTCGCGACTTGAGCTGAAATTTCCAAGAATTTACCATGCGTGATCACTCTCTGGTCGGTTAGCTTTAAGAATGGTGTATTTTTCCCAGAATGAATCCCCAACAGGCTGTCAAACAGCGGATTTACCATCATGATATCCTTTTTCATTTTAATAAGAGCCTAAAGATTCCACCAAATCTGTAACTGTTTTTGTCGTAAGCATGTCACGCGCAGTCAAAATTCTCGCTGCTTGCGCAATTCAGTTAAGATCGTAAAAGGAGGCTACCTTTAAGCTATTGGCCCAGTGAAACCGCACAACAGGATCAACAGGAAACCCATTCTTCGATTTGGCATTCAATAAAAACAGGCAACGGACAAACAAATACTATCACTTTCGTTTGAATGCCAAATCAGATCAGATTCTTCGAACCATATAGTCAGACTAAGGATTAAGGAAAGAGTTACAAACATTGTTCAACCATAAAGTTCAGTGAAAAGATATCACACTCTTTGCCTAATCAACGAATTACCTAATGTGATAAGTGCAAGCCCTTCCCAGCATTTGGAAATTGAGTATAAGACGGCGATGTTTGCTTGATATGGAGACATCACAGCACATTCTTGTGCCGATAAACTCTGAACCTTTGAAAGGATATCTTTTGTGAACACTGCGCAAATAAAAACCAAAGAATCGTCGAACATAAATAGGTGAAAAAAAGAAAAATACTGCCGGTCAGATAGTTCAAGTTTGCATCGTGAATTATCCTAGCCGGCAATGGCGTACGCCGCTTGATACACAATTATTTTTTCGAATATCTGCACAAGACTTTCCCGACTAATTAGCCGAAGCAATCGGAAACCCAACGATTTAACCTGCCTGAGAAAAATTGGTAAAATTCAAGTCGAACACCTGACGTTCAGGGCACTTTCGCTGAAGATGCCATAAGTCAGCACATATTTTTACTAAAGAACCCGATGTTCTTAGTACCATATTTAACCAGCAAATAATTTCTTGTTGTATGAGTTGTGATAATTTGGAAAAACATGATGCCTCTCTCCTGATGCCTGACAATCATAATTATCTATGGCCGCTCGCACCGCTCCGAGATTGATGTTCATAAACTATGCAAGATCGCGAAAGAATTTACACTTTTTTATCTTCAAGTGCGTGATAACCTTTCGAAATTTCACAAGCTAAAGAAAGGTAAGGTGTTTTAATTATGGTGTTAACAAAACCTCATACTATTTCGTTGAAATACTGGTCGCATCGAGGAGCAACAGAAGTAATGAATCGGTCGCGCCGTTCAAAAGCCAATGAAAAAAAATCTACAAAAATGTCATCGCGATGCACACATCACTGTATCCGGTAGCCAAGTCGCGATACCAGGGAAGAGACATAAAAGCACTATTGCAACCACCATGCAGGCAACAAAAGGTAGAGATCCCGTGAGGATGGTTTTTAGAGAAATATCGGGCGCAATTCCATTGATTACATACAGATTTAAGCCGACTGGTGGCGAAATCAGGCCGATCTCCATATTGATAGTCAAAACAACGGCAAACCAGATTGGATCAAAACCAGACGTTATGATGATTGGTAGCAAGATGGGTGCAGCCATCAGGATTACTGCGACAGGCGGCAGGAAGAACCCTGCGATCAATAGAAATACGTTAATTGCAGCCATCAAAATCCAACGATTTACTTCCAAAGTACCGATCCACTCGGCAATGGCCTGCGTAATGAATAAAGACGAAAGCATATAGCTGAACACACCAGCCGTCGCAATAATGAACAGGATCATCACGCTTTCTTTTGTGCTATCACGAAGAACAACCCACAAGTCGGCAGGAGTCCAAAGTCTGTAGATTAGCATAGCAATCACAAGACAGAGGAGAGCACCAACAGCAGCTGTTTCCGATGGTGTCGCTATCCCACCATACATTGCATATAGTACCCCGACGATGATTGCGATGAACGGAATAACACGCGGAAGAATTTCGATCTTCTGCCACCAAGTATAGTGTATTGGACTCAAAACAGTCGAGTCACCTGATCGCCAAGTCGCATAGAGCGACCAAGCCATGAATAATGCTACTAGCAACAGGCCTGGAAAAACGCCTGCAAGGAAAAGTCGCCCAATTGAAGTCTCTGTCGCAATCCCATAGACAATCATGGTAATGGACGGCGGGATTAGAATACCTAGGGTCCCACCGGCCGCAATCGATCCTGATGCAATTGCATCAGGATAGCCCCGCTTGCGCATCTCAGGAATGCCCATTTTGCCAATCGCCGCACAAGTGGCCGGTGACGATCCCGACATTGCTGAAAATAATGCACAGGCTCCAAGATTGGATATAACAAGCCCACCAGGAACCCGGGTCAACCAACGCTCAAGAGCTTCGTAGAGATCCGCGCCAGCACGCGTAGAGGCTATTGATGCGCCCATAATGATAAACATTGGAATTGAGAGAAGGGCAAAGTTATTAAGTTTACCAAACAGGATTTCTGGCATCAACTCCAAAGATCGCACCCCATCAAAGACGATCAGAAAACCCGCAGAAACAATAAGCAATCCGAGAGCAACCGACACACCCGAGAATAAGACAACAATTGTCGCAATTGCGACAATTGCACCAAGCAGAAGTGGTTCCATCAGGGATCCTCTAAGTCAAAGGGCTTTTTGACACCGATAATCACCGCAACGAGATCAGCAATTAATTGCAAAAGTAAAAGTCCAAAACCGATCGGAATTGAAAGGTAAGGGATCCAAAGTTGAATACCCCACACCGTATCAGAGCGCCATCCTCTATCCCAAGCAAATTGCCAATATTTGTACCCATAAAATAGCATAATAGAGACAATTAAAATGGAAGCCAAAAGTGTTACGAATACCAGAATTAACCTCGCTTTCAATGGCAAAGCCAGAGGGATCAGATCCACATTAACATGACCACGAAGCCGTTGAACATAAGACAAACCAATCAGCGTAGCAGCGACAATAAGATAAATGACTGCCTCTGTCTGCCAAACTGTTGAACCGTTCATCACAAACCGGATGAAAATCATCTGACATGTGATACCAACGGCAGCGACAATCATGCCCGCAGAGCACCATCCGGCAAATGTCGAAATTGCAGCCACCAGACGCAAAAAGGGGGTACCGCCGCCGTACGCAACAGTTACATTTCTTTGGCCAACCATTGTGGCCTCCTAAAAACTTGAGAATTTGCTTTGGGGCAGCTAACCCCGCCCCAATCAGCCAATCACTCTACAGAAAGAGCGAGGTCCAATAAAGCCTGCCCGCCTGGTGTATCTTCGACAAAGGCTTTGTAGGAGGTTACTTGAGCGAGATCACGCCACGCATCGAACTCTTCTCTGCTCATCTGTGCAATCTCAACACCATTGTCAGCAAATACCTTAGCCGAAGCAGCATCTTGTTTTTTGGCTTCATCAAGATAAAAAGCCTCCGCTTTGCCAGCAGCATCTAACAACACAGCTTGCTGATCTGCATTCAGACCATCAAACTTAGATTTGTTCATTAACAGAGGTTGATACATGAACCAAAGTGCAAAGTCACCGGCAGGTGTATAGCACTCAACCTGTTCATAGATGCGATAGCTAACGAAAGACGAAGATGACGTGTTAGCCGCTGTTAGAACTCCGGTCTGCATTGCGTTATAGATTTCAGACGAAGCCATTGATGCAATTGAGGCACCAGCTCCTGCCAGCATTTGTTCAAACGCCTTGCCTGCTGCGCGAGTTTGTAGGCCTTTCACATCTTCAGGTGCAGTAATGCATTTGTCTTTACCCGCAAAGCCACCTGCAAGATATCCGTGTACCAAAACCTTAACGTCGTCACTGGCCATAATCTCTTCGATCTTGCCCATAAATTCGCTTTCGTTCAGGCGCACTGCATGATCATGGTTTTTCACCAATCCGGGCATCAGCGTTAGGTTATATGCTGGTTGCTGCCCACCGGCATAGCTCAACGGAAATACTGACATATCTAATTGGCCGCGACTAAGCGGTTTGTATTGCTCGCGCGGCTTAAACAGCGATTTCGAAGGAAAAATCTTAATTTCCAAATCGACATTGGCTGCAGCAACTTCATCAGCTATCATCTGTGCAACCTGATGCCGAACATCGGCTGTTGACCATTGATGTGACAGGCGAAGTTCTTCGGCACCTGCCGCAAAACCTGCAACAAGTGCAATTGATGCAATGGCAGTGGTGAGTTTTGAGTTCATTGTTTTTCTCCTTGAATGTATTGATTGAATATCGGCTTATATTTTAATCAATTAATTTACAACACATCTCATTAAATTCGAGACAATGTCCAGGAGACTGAATGAGTTATGGAAGTACATTTATTGCGTGGCGGGACGCGAACAGCGCTTGGTCTAGCTATGCCTTTCATGCTTTTGTGCAGTACTTGGGTGACGGTAACCTGCCGCGTACTGCCTTTCTACACTACTTAAAACAGGATTACATTTTTCTATTCCATTTCTCTCGCGCATGGGCATTGGCAATGACTAAAGCTGAGACAGTTAGGGAAATGCGCCTTGCCGCAGGTACGGTCAATGAGGGTGTGGTTCTCATATGGTGTGGGGCGAATTTTGTAAACCATTGATATGACA
>JAPORV010000056.1 GCA_026710055.1 Aestuariivita sp. | reverse complement strand
CTTTCGGAAAGACTGTTTCATGAACCTGCTCGCTTTTTATGATTGTTGCGAGCATTCTCACATATTCAACTCAAAAGTCACCGAAGAATTTTTCTATCGATTTTTGTAAGCAATTGAAATGACTAAAAAAATTAGCGGGAATTGTTGGTGAGAAAGGGTTAAAAAAAAGAAAAAAATTAAGACTCGTCATACGTTACACACAACATAACGGCGCCATTCTGTTCAATAAGTCATGTCCCCAGTAAAGTTAATACTGTTAAGGGAAGATATGCGGTTGTTTTAAAAAAGTTGGTAACGACATGAGATCTGAATTGGATGAGTATTGTCACTTTTTTTGAATTTCTCAAATTGACTCAAATAACAATGGATCATTGGGTGTTCTGTCCTAAAACATGAGATAATGTTCAGTATGTCTTGTCGGGCAAATAAAGATATATGTTAGAATCAAACGAAGCGACGGTAACGGAGAGCAAAACATGAATCGTAATGTGAACGTTTATATTATGATTTTTATTTGAGCTAAATTATATGAACTTTTTAACATTTAGCCGCTATCCGATTGGCTTGTATCATGGGTTTGTACTTACATGAGAGTTGCTTTGGCCGCCATGATGTATTACTTCATTCGAGACAGTAGTTGGAGATTTATCTCTCTTCAAAGAAGAAAGAACTTTGCTTAAAAGCTGGTTCGAGATGATCAAGCCATGTGGCTTGTGGATTGTATTTAGCAAAAAAAGGCCGACCAACCCAAGAGGGATCTCTACCTTGCAGAAAACGAAGAACAAAAACGCGTTCGTTCCCAATCGTCTCGATTCCCGAAATTTCTACTTTTCCAGGTGTTGCGCTCATGGAGGGGCCACGCACAGTGCGGGCCAAACCTGATACTTGACGAATAGCTTTTTGATAAATTTCGAGACATTTGGCGAGCGGAACCTCGAAATAATGGCGAGCGCCAGTATCACGTTCGACAAACATGTAATAGGGAATTAACCCAAGTTTAACTTGTTGCTTCCACAGATCAGCCCATATGTTTTCATTATTGTTGATGTGATTGAGAAGAGGAGACTGCGTTCGAATAACAGCCCCAGTATTGCGAATGCGTTGAATCGCATGTCTTACAGAGTCGGTTTCCAGCTCACGTGGATGATTGAAATGTGCCATGATTGCAAGATGACGACCTGTCTGCACGACCTTTTCAAACAAACGCATCAGATCATCGGCGTCAGTATCGTCAGTAAATCGATGTGGCCAAAAGCTTAGCGCTTTAGTTCCGATGCGAATATTAACGATATGTTCCAGCGAAGCGTTATGGAGCATGGGAGTTAGATACCGCTCAAGTACGCGGGTTTTCATAACCATAGGGTCACCACCCGTAATGAGAAGATCGGTCAGCTGTTTATTTTTCGCAAGATAGGTCTGCATGGCGTTCGAATCTTTTGACGAAATTTTGAGATCCGTGTTGCCAGTAAATTGAGCCCATCGAAAACAAAACGTGCAATAGGCATGACAAGTTTGACCGCGACTTGGAAAGAAAAGAGCCGTCTCTCGATACTTATGCTGTAAGCCATCAATGGACCCAGACTCTTCAGTTGGAATATTGAGTTCTCTTTGTCCTGCTGGATGAGGATTTAGCTTGCATTGAATTTCTCGGCAGAGATCGTCGATTTCAGATCGGGGTGCATCAAGCTTAATAAGGTCAGCCATTCTTGTAAATTCTGTGTCTTCAAGCATGGCACGTTGTGGAAAAACCAATCGGTAGATTGGGTCGTTAGGAATTTTATTCCAGTTAATCAGTTCGGTAAGAACATATCGATTGGTACGAAATGGAAAAACCTGGCCGACAATGCGAATGTTGTGTATCTGCTCTTTTGAGAGATGTCCGATTTCAGCAATATGGCTTAGGTGATGTATTCCGAGTGCTTTATACGTCGTTTGTGTTATAGAGTTTTTGTCAAAAATCTGTCCATCCATAGAGATCTCATTTAGTATATTAATCTTTAACGTCAGTCGTGAATTGGCTTCAACTCTCAGATCTGAAGTGTCTGAATCCAATTTAAAAATGCCAAAGAATTGACGTTTATGTCATCGTTTCTCACGACGATTTCCGATCGTAGGTACAATATCGTCTGTAACCCCGCAATGTTGCCTCCGGCAATCAATCTTGGCTAGAATTCAATAACGAAATGATACTATTACGCAAGAAAATGCCATGACACAACCCCATCTCAAGAAGATAAAGCAATTCCCGCTAACTCGGGTGAATAGTAACGAGTGTCATTCGAACTCTAAGTCTTTGAGAAAACTAGAAAAAAATATTCCGAAAATAATATGAAAATTTCAATTTTGGTGCAGAAATTTTACGAAAAATAATTTTTTAAAATTGCATAACTATATGAAAATAAAAGAAAAAATATTCTAGCGGGAATTGCTGAAGAAGATATGTTATTTTTTCGATAACGACGCTTTCAGGCTGAACTAACGGTATTTTTTTTTGAATCATTTAATTTTTTGAAATGACACAGTATGTCGAATATAGATTTGTACCTCAAATTAAGCACTAAAGCTGAAATTGACTTACGGGACATTTGAAATAGTCAGAAATTTATCACTAACTTCCAACAATGATAAACACCCTCATCGCGACGCGATAACGATTGAAAGTCTCCCAATTAACCCTATTTTCTACAATGATACTGAAGTCATAATATGCCCTGCATTACCCTTATTGCAAAACGACACGTTCGATACACTTTCTCTATACGTTAGGTATTGTAGAAGAAATTATGCTCAATTATTAAATGTGATTATGCTTTAGACTTAAAATTTCGTTGTAGGAGGATGTGTGAGTCGTCAATTTGAATTTTTACTGTTTGCCTCTTGCGGGGAGCTGTGGTCAGAGGTAACACTTCATTAAATTCTTGCAGACATTGCGCAAATTAATCATTTACGGAACTAAGAATATGTTCGACCCGATTAAAACCTATAATAATCTTGTGCCAATGGTGGTAGAACAAACTAGTCGTGGTGAACGCGCTTATGATATTTTCTCTCGACTACTCAAGGAACGAATTATTTTTGTTAATGGACCGGTGCATGATGGCATGAGTCACCTGATTGTTGCCCAACTCTTGCATCTTGAAGCAGAAAACCCCAAAAAAGAAATTTCGATCTACATCAACTCACCGGGTGGTGTAGTCACAAGTGGCTTGTCGATATATGACACAATGCAATATATCCGTCCAAAAGTTTCAACACTTGTCGTTGGACAGGCGGCATCCATGGGGTCGCTTTTGCTTGTTGGTGGAGAACGTGGTATGCGATATTCATTACCAAATAGTCGGATTATGGTGCATCAACCATCTGGTGGATTTCAAGGTCAAGCCTCTGACATTATGATTCATGCTGAAGAAACTCAAAAATTAAAGGATCGCCTTTACACCATTTATGCAAAACATACGGGTCAAACTAAAAGAAATGTTGAAAGAGCATTGGATCGTGATAATTTTATGTCCCCACAAGAAGCAAAAAAATGGGGTCATATTGACGAAATTGTCGAAAATCGCAACAATCTGGAAAAATAAAAAATCCACCCAATCAACTAACATATACTTATTGCCTACAGCCAACACTTTATAGCTTCGGTAGAAACAATTTAACAGTTGAGAGACTTAGATGGCGACTAAATCAAATGGTAATAACAAAAATACACTGTATTGCAGTTTTTGCGGAAAAAGTCAGCATGAAGTCCGTAAACTTATTGCAGGACCAACCGTATTTATTTGTGATGAATGCGTTGAGTTATGCATGGACATCATTCGTGAAGAAACGAAGTCAAATGAAAAAAAATCAGGAGATGGAGTTCCTAATCCAGCCGATATTTGTGATGTTTTAAATGATTATGTAATTGGTCAAGACAAAGCAAAGCGTGTTTTATCAGTCGCAGTTCATAACCATTATAAGCGTCTTAATCATGCAAAAAAGGCTGGGAGTGATATTGAACTTGCGAAGTCAAATATTTTATTGATTGGCCCGACTGGTTGTGGGAAAACACTTCTTGCCCAAACGCTTGCACGTATTCTTGACGTGCCATTTACAATGGCAGATGCAACGACTCTTACCGAAGCGGGATATGTGGGAGAAGATGTGGAAAATATTATCCTTAAATTGTTACAAGCGAGCGAATATAATGTCGAACGTGCACAAAGAGGTATTGTTTATATTGATGAAATTGACAAAATTACCCGTAAATCTGAAAATCCCTCCATTACCCGAGATGTATCTGGTGAAGGTGTACAGCAGGCACTTTTGAAACTTATTGAAGGAACAATAGCCTCAGTTCCGCCACAAGGAGGGCGAAAGCATCCGCAACAAGAATTTATGCAGGTCGACACGACAAACATTCTTTTTATTTGCGGCGGAGCTTTTGCAGGTTTAGATAAAATTATAGCGCAACGGGGTAAAGGTTTTGCCATGGGGTTTGGGGCAGAGGTTCGAGATCCAGACGATCGCAATGTTGGTGAAATCCTCTGTGGATTAGAACCAGAAGACCTGTTGAAATTTGGAATGATTCCCGAATTTGTTGGTCGATTACCAGTATTGGCAACGTTGGATGATCTTAACGATGCTGCACTTGTTAGAATTTTGACAGAACCTAAAAATGCCTTGGTAAAACAGTTTCAACGTTTGTTTGAGTTAGAAGAAACCGAACTTTCCTTCACTCATGACGCGCTAGATGCAATTGCTAAGCGTGCTATTGAACGAAAAACAGGTGCACGTGGTCTTCGCTCTATCATTGAAGATGTCTTGCTAGATACAATGTTCGAACTTCCAAGTCTTGACACCGTAACGAAAGTTGTTGTTAACGAAGAGGCAGTAACGATGGATGCTCGACCTTTGATGATTTATGCAGATAATTTACGAGAAGAAGTAAGTGCTGGATAAATTTGAGTCTCAATGTTATTTTGTTTGAAACATAATCCTAAACTTGAGAATTACATTTGACTATTCAGAGGATTTCGTCGGGCGGTCTGTATGAGAAAAAAGTCGGCTATTGCCGTGCGGTTGTCGCTGGCGGATTTGTATTTGTGGCGGGCACAACAGCGCAAGGAACAGAAATTCCACCCGATGTGGTTGGACAATGCCGCTCGGCACTTGGAACAATCCGCAAAGCATTGAAAGAAGCAGGCAGTGATATGAATCAAGTGGTTCGCGTCACATATATGCTGTCCAATATAGAAGATTTTCCAGCTTGTTGGCCAATTTTGGTGGATATTTTTGGTGAAAATCCTCCTGCAGGAACGGTATTCGAATGTAAATTAGTTAACCCAAAGTACTTAATTGAAATTGAAGTGACGGCTTTAGTTGCTTGAGAAAAATGATATTCTTAGATAACGTTCAGTATTCCATAATAGTTGCTTACTATGTTGCTGTCAGTGTCGTTGAAAATAGTAAAACTAAGGAGAATCATGAGTTTTGGGTATTTTGAATGCAATATCGCGCGCATTAACCTGGTGGAATGGGCAAACGCTTAACACACAATTTTACACGTGGCGAAAAGGCGTTAAGGTAGGGGAGGATGAACAGGGTAACATCTATTATCGTACCAAGAATGATCAGCGACGCTGGGTAATCTTTAAAGGAGAGGCAGAGGCTAGTCGGATTAGTCCAGATTGGCACGGATGGTTGCATCGCACATGGGATACGACACCCAATAAGCGACCTCTTATTCATAAAGAATGGGAAAAACCGCATCGAAAAAATTTAACAGGAACAGATAGAGCTTATGCACCAAGCGGTTCAATTCGAAAACAGGTTCCTGAAGCACGGAAAGATTATGAGGCGTGGAATCCTGAAAAATGATAGGACAGGAAACTAGAATACGGTAATTTTAGTGAATACTTTCACACATAACTGTCAGACGCCGATACGTAAAAAGGGGTAACTATTCAGGTACTAAATATAGTAATCCTGATATCCTAATATACTACATTGAGTTATTTTATCTGTTTATTCCTAATTACTCTTTTGCAGAAATTCAATTCAACGAAATAAGGCATCTACATACTGCATATCATTATAAATCAAGTACTATCCAATGTCTGTTAAAAAACCTCTATTTTTCTCAAATTTTAAGAGTTTACCATGCATAAAAGTATATTTTTCAACGTGTTGACTTAACTGAAATATGTGGATGCCTTTTCTTCAATTTAGCGAAGATTGGCTGATTCAACGGAAATCATGTAAGATATTAAGAAATTGTACCAAATATCGGAAATCTTCG
>JAPORV010000434.1 GCA_026710055.1 Aestuariivita sp. | reverse complement strand
AAACTATGCTGGAACTTTTTGAAGAATCCGAAAATAATTTTGCCCTGGGGTATTGCTAAGAAGGGGTTGTATTGCGAAGGATGTGCGCATAAAGTGACCTTTCCATGGTTGGACTCTGGCGAAGATTTACTGATTTGGGGCAAATCTTGGTGAATAATACTGATATTGTCCCACATATCGATAATCTTCGCCAGAGAAAAATGACAAAAGAGTCAAGTTATTCAGTGTTTTAACACTGATTTTTAGATTTTTTTTACAGACACTATTTATCATTTTGCACAATATGAACAAAAAAGAGTATTTATATATAAAGACTTACGGTTGTCAGATGAACGTCTACGATAGTGAACGTATGGTTGAAGTCTTTGAACAGAATGGATATATCCCTACAGATTCGCCAGAAAACGCGGATATGATAGTTCTAAACACATGTCATATCCGTGAAAAAGCAGCAGAAAAAATTTATTCTGAACTTGGACGCTATAAAAATTTAAAGAAAAAAAAGTCAAACCTAAAAATTGGTGTGGCTGGTTGTCTTGCACAAGCCGAGGGCGAAGAAATTATACGTCGGCAGCCGCTGGTGGATTTAGTAGTGGGACCTCAGACTTATCATCAATTACCCGCTATATTAAAAACAGTGGGTAATGGTCAAAAATCTGTAGCTATAGACTTTCCAGTAGAGAATAAGTTTGATTACTTTAAAGCAACACGCAAGCGTCATCATGGTGTGGCAGCTTTTTTAACCGTTCAGGAAGGTTGCGATAAATTTTGTTCATTTTGTGTTGTGCCCTACACGCGCGGCGCTGAGATATCGCGTCCAGTATCGGATATTCTGGCTGAAGCAGGCGAAATGGTGAGACATGGTGTCCGAGAAATTACGCTCTTAGGGCAAAATGTTAATGCTTATCATGGTGTAGGTCTTGACGGAAAGATATGTTCACTGGCAAAGTTGATTTGGGAATTGGCTAAAGTTAATGGTCTTGAACGAATCCGGTATACGACATCTCATCCAAATGACATGACTGACGATCTTATTGAAGCACATGGCGAGTGTGGGAAGTTGATGCCGTATTTGCATCTTCCGGTGCAGTCGGGATCAAATAAAATTTTGAAGCAAATGAATCGTCAACATACTGCAGATATGTATATGAGGTTAATTCAAGACATTCGCAAAGCTCGACCGGATATTTTAATTTCGGGAGATTTCATTGTTGGTTTTCCGGAAGAGACCGAAGCGGATTTTGAAGATACGTTACGCCTTGTTAAAGAAGTAGAATATGGTCAATCCTACTCTTTTAAGTATTCGGCTCGGGCAGGAACGCCAGCGGCAGAGCGTGACTTATTGGATGAGGATATCAAAAATGAACGTTTACATCGGTTGCAGTCTTTACTGTCTTGCCAGCAAAAAGCATCTCAGAATGCCATGGTTGGAAACACTGTAAATGTGTTATTTGAACGATTCGGGCGTCAGGAAGGCCAGATGGTTGGAAAGTCTGATTACCTTCAGGCGGTTCATGTTGCGGACTGTGATCTTACTGTCGGAACAATTGCGCCTGTTAGTATTGTTGCTGCTAAAACAAATTCTTTAACAGGCTCACTTAATGTTTGAGCTTGTCAAAAATGACAGTGTCTTCATTGGAAGAGAAGTATCAGTAATTCTTGCTAGAATATTTTAATTGATATTTTCATATAGTTAGTGTCTGTAAAAAAACCTAAAAATCAGTATTAATAAACTGAAAAATTTCACTCTTTTGTCTTTTTTCTCTGGCGAAGATGACCGATATGTGGGACAGTATCAGCATTATTAAGCATAACAGTCTTTCGAAGGTGTTGCGTGAGCGCGCGTCCTGCCCATAAGCTAAATTAGCTCTCATCACCCACTTTTTGGGGCTTGTTGAGAGCTAATTTAGCCTAGGCGCAGGGTGCCTCAGAAAGACATATATCATATATGCCATATATGTTTATCTATACGGCGTGCAGGATGGAGCATCACCCAAAAGCACTTTTGCCTACCACAATTTTTCCAAAAATGCAACTTTTTATGGTGATAACTCTCTTGATATCCTCTACGTCAAACGTCAAAAAGCCACTTGCGCTGGCCAGTAACATGTTGTGTTCATTGAATGAATGGGAAGAAATCGCAGGGGTATGTAAGGGACATTGGCGTAGGGTTTAAGAAGATTATGTTCTACACCATCATGATCTTGTATAAAAGCACACGATGACACGCACCGGCGGTGCTAAAGCGTTGATGTAGCGATTCTTTTTTCTCTCAAAGTCAGGTTTTCGGGTGAGAACGTGCGCGTTTTCGTCCGGAATCGTAGCCGGATGGAGGAAAAAGAAATGTCACGAATCACATGTCCGCTAACCGATGCGCGGGTGCGCGCCCTGCGCGCCCAAGCCAGTCGGCGCGATGCTGATCCGCTATTATGAAAAGAAAGTTTGGTTTATCCGACATTATGCAACACCCTGGCGCAAAGCGGATTTCGACTGAAAATAATGCCAACCAAAGTAAGCGAATGCGACACCGAGCGATGGGATGAAGATCAACGGCGACTTTGCCAAGATGAGGACAAAGAGTACGAGCCTGAGTGCTATCTCGATTTTTGTGAGGGCTTTTAGATCGTAAGCAGCTAACCCACTCGCGAGCAGATATAATGCGACAATCAACCGAGCGACAATTGAAAACACGTCAATGGTTTGAATGCCGTTTTCGTAACCAGAAATGTATCGGCTTAGAGTACCATCTGGCAAAATAACTTCGACACCGGAAGGCGCAATGACAGCGGCTTCTATCAACAGCAATTCTGGATAGAAGCAGAATACAAATGGGATAACGAACATAACTATTCCAGCGCGGACCGCAGAAAAGGCTGTGGCCATTGGTTCTGCTTTAGTGATCGAAGCAGCAGCGAAAGCAGCAAGGGCAACTGGCGGCGTGATTGCTGAGGCAACAGCAAAATAAAAGACAAACATATGAGTTGTGAAAGTTGCGATCCCAAGGCCGACAAGCAGTGGTCCCATAAGTAAGATTACATTTAGGTATGCAGGCACCGATGGCATTCCCATACCAAGCAAGATCGATAGCACCATAGTCATCAGCAATGCCCCAAATAAGAACCGACCGGCGCCGCCAAGTGCCTCGCGCCAAGCCGAAATCAGAGCAAGGACGTCTCGGGAAATATTGCCGGATAGGTCGGTTAGGTTCAGGCTGAAATCAATTACAGAGATCGCTAAGAACATTAGGAACAAGGTCGCTACTAAGATGCCGCCATCAGCTAAAGCAACCAGCAATCTTCGTGGATGAGCACGCATTTCGGGACCCAAGAACAGAAGGCAGATCAGCAGGATGACTGCCCACCACCCTGCAGCGCCAGTATCTCCTGCGGAGTTTTGGATGAGTTGGAAGAGCCAAGGAAGATCAGGCGCGCGGCAGCCGGTCTCTGTGATAATTTGGTTTACGCCAAAAAGCGATCCAGGCACACCACAGCCAACAGCGTCCTTTGGTGTTAGCAAGAGGAATAGGATGAGCAGGATCGGAACGACGATCATTGAGAAATTTACCCAATCTGCGCGCGTCATCTTCATTTCTACTGTGATATCGCCAACTTTCTCAATGCCTTGTTTTCGAGATTGGAACAGGATCGTCAGAAACAGGCAGCTGAAATAAGCTATTGCTGGCAGAGTTGCAGCTATAATGACCAGTCGATAGGGGACCAATGTAAGCGCTGCCAACAAAAATGCCGCGACGCCCATGACGGGGGGCATGATTTGGCCGCCGGACGACGCAGCGGCCTCAACCCCGCCAGCGAACATCCGGTCAAAGCCACGCTTTAACATCATTGGAATTGTCAAAACGCCAGTCGACAACACGTTTACAACTGGGCCTCCTGAGATTGTCCCAAAAATTGCAGAAGACATCACAGCAGCATGGGCTGGTCCGCCGCGCAGATTACGTGTCCAAATAAAGGCAAGTTTGATCATTGAGCGTCCGCCAGCGGAAATTCCAAATAAGGATCCAAGCACCAAATAGGGAAACACGCTCGAATAAAGAACACTCATAAATCGGCCGAGCAGTCCGGAACCGCCGTTCAGCAAGATGTCTTGAATGCGGGGAAGCCCATCAATCAATTGGCGATTCTCTTCGCCGCCAATGCGTGTTACATAATACCGGTTCAACCCATCTGAGCCCAAAAAATACCAAACCGAAATCGTAACAAGTGTATAGAGCGCGATTAGAATCGTCACCATAACAAGCGGAAAGCCCCATACGCCGACATTGTAGGTCAAAAAGACCGCTACTGCGACGCCCACAATCAAAAACAACCATACGCCAGTTGTGTAATAACACGATGGGTCATCGACAGACGTAGGTTCTGGCAAGCCCATTATCGCAGCTAATTCGCGTTCAGCTTTCAATGTCTTTTCGATTAGTTCGGATCGTTTACCGGTGAATTGGTCAAACAAGCAAACGGCTTGATTCTCCGCGAGATAGGCCACAGCCAAAGAAATGGCTGAGAATACCAGAAGAAGGTCGAGTATGTAGCCAAGAGATACCGTGAAGTTGCTTCTTTTGGCTTCCTGCGCCTTTCGGCCCCAGGAGTGATGCATCGCCACAATTGTCATCATAAAAACAAGGAGGACGGGGAATAAAATTTCAGGTGGAAAGCGGCGATAATAAAAGTTGTCACCAATAACTGATGCGACAGCCGCATCTAGTCCTGGTATGCTTGGGATATTCTGGAGCAAGCCAATGATTACCAGGATCAGAGCAAGAACGCGCGCCAGCAACTTACCTAGATGTACCGGTTCGCTTTGCTGTCCGCCGTTCGTGACCTCAGCGCTCATGTCTTATCCCTACACCATACGCAAAAGCGCATGTTTTTGAGAAGTAACAAAGGGGAAGAATTAAATGGTGGCACCGAGCGCAATTGATTTGCGCTCGGCACTCGTGGCCAATCCTTAGGGTTTAGCACACTCAGGGATCGTAAATCCTGCATCTTCCCATGCGCGAACAGCACCTAGGTGGTATTTGAGAGGGTTTGGGCCACAGACCGGCGTTAGCGCCTCATCGAGAATGCCAATTCCAGAACTCCGAAGAAACGGAGCACGGCTCTTCAACTCTTCTACAGTCTTCGCATACTCAGTGACCATAGCGTAGACAAGTTCCTCATCAAGATCGGCCCGCACGATATCTGCAGCACCAATCGCTATACTACGGAAGTTTCCATCAGAAGACACCAAGCTGACGCTTTCGTTTGCGCCATAACCTAAAGCCCCTTCGCTCAGAAGAATAGGCGAACGGCCAGGCGACGACGCTAGGCGCTGAAAGTCTTCACTCTCCCATGTTTCCTTTGGCATTGAGACAATGACCACAGAGCCTGCAGAAGCTGCAGCTGTGACATCTGGATCAGGGAAACTCATCGGAAGTAGGTTCATGTCGGCTGTGCCGTCCATTGTGGCTGTAGCCATTTGCCCCCAGTTCACCTGTACTCCATTATAGCCCTGCCCTTCTTCCAGCCCTGTTATTGCAGTCAGGTATTGTCGGGCAGAGGTTAACGCACCACCTTGAGGTGGCCCATTCAGAACCGTTTTTCCTTCAAGTTCTCCGTAGGAAGTGATGCCGCTTGTCGCGTACCCCCACAAACCATGGCCACCAAAGTTATATGGATACAAGAGTCGAACATTTTGGACTAGCTTAGCACCAGCGCCTTCATCAAGCCCTGCATATGGGCCGAGGTTGCGGCTCATCAGGAACGGTAGAATCAGAGGCACCGCTGCGATATCGGAGTTACCGTTTGCGACATTTAGTAGCGAATTGGTTAGAGTTTGACCCTCTAATACTTGCAAATCTGCGACGTCCGCCTCAGCTGAGACCTGAGCCAAGTGGCTGATACTGAAATGCGCTGGACCACCCGGCGATGCTGTTTCTGCTGTCAGATTAACTTGGGCTTGGCACACGCCTGCGAAGGCAGCGGCACAAACCGTTAAAGATGCTATAGCTCTCATTGACATATTCTCTCCCTTTTATTGTGTGCGTTGGGATCAGATTCATTTCCTCATCCCTTAACGATACCTGCATAAAGGATTCAATACAACATTTTTGTAGAGTAATCTACAAAAATTTGCAGATCTATCTAGTGTCTGTTAAAAAACCCCCGTTTTCTGGCGACTGCCAAGAGAAAAATATGAATATTTTTCATCATCATATCAAACTTGTTGAGAAATTTGATCATTCAACCGCCGATTACCCGATGTCCGGTGGCCTCATCAGGCCGACATTTCCGCCAAAATGAC
>JAPORV010000408.1 GCA_026710055.1 Aestuariivita sp. | reverse complement strand
CTCGGCTAAGATCTGTTGACCTTCCGGCGAAAATAACGTCTGGCGGATTGGTGCAAGAGGTGTCATGGTGAGGGAACTCCGAATGAGAAAAAGAACCATTCGGGCTCTTATAAACCACCTTTTTAGGCTTGTTGAGAGCTAATTTAGCTTATGGGCAGGTGGCACCAGCAACCGCGCCGATTGCCGATCCTCCTCCTCCTCCTCCGATAAGTCCTAGCGCCCCTCTTACCACCGCAGCAACGCTTGCCCTTGTGCACCAGCCAGCTGTGCCTCCCAGTGCTATCCCGCCCATCCTTGCCAATTTTTTCGTTTTGCGAACCACTTTTACATTATGTGATTTGCACTTCTTACAGATTTCTGTGGTCGCCGTTCTGCGTTGGGTTTGCTTTTTTTGATTTATTCCAGTCATCGGCTTGTTCCTGTTACTTGGGTAAAAACCAAGTAGTGTTTCAATCCCCTCAAAAGCGGGGCGGTTCAGTCAACAAAGCGTCAAAGAAATTTGGAGTCAAAAAGTCGCTTAATTTCAATCCCCTCAAAAGCGGGGCGGTTCAGTCAACTAAACAACATCTCTCAAATTTATTGACTTTTCATTCTGCATTTCAATCCCCTCAAAAGCGGGGCGGTTCAGTCAACGGTTAAAGTCTGCGGCGGAGTTGGGCTCACCGTAGTATTTCAATCCCCTCAAAAGCGGGGCGGTTCAGTCAACACAGAACAAACTTCCACTGCTCCTGAAGAGGAGCAAACAGATTTCAATCCCCTCAAAAGCGGGGCGGTTCAGTCAACAAGAGGACTTCCCGATTGGGTCCACAAAAATGGGCCCAAATTTCAATCCCCTCAAAAGCGGGGCGGTTCAGTCAACGAGGATTATTTTAGCATTGAGTGGGCACACTGTAACATTTCAATCCCCTCAAAAGCGGGGCGGTTCAGTCAACACGAAGATCAACGTGAATTGGTTGAGGATACATTAAAAAGAAATTTCAATCCCCTCAAAAGCGGGGCGGTTCAGTCAACAAAGAGATTATCTATAACGCAAGATCCTTGATTGTGGAATTTCAATCCCCTCAAAAGCGGGGCGGTTCAGTCAACTTTGTTGACGGCATAGAATACAGAGAATCAACTTCCAAAAATTTCAATCCCCTCAAAAGCGGGGCGGTTCAGTCAACTTTTAAAGCGCGTAAGAGGTATGAGGAAAATAATCGAGATTTCAATCCCCTCAAAAGCGGGGCGGTTCAGTCAACGGAAGTCGTTGAGGTTGAAGGAAAATTCCCTGAATGGATTTCAATCCCCTCAAAAGCGGGGCGGTTCAGTCAACCATGTATTATCAAAATGACGACGATCCGGATGTTTGTGTGATTTCAATCCCCTCAAAAGCGGGGCGGTTCAGTCAAAGTGAATGCCCGCATTAAAACCATGAAAAAACTTTTTGATTTCAATCCCCTCAAAAGCGGGGCGGTTCAGTCAACGAAACAGATGGATCAAGAGCAAAAGCTCTTTCCATTCATTTCAATCCCCTCAAAAGCGGGGCGGTTCAGTCAACTTAACAGATCTTATTTATACCGGGATAAAGCCATTGCTATGATTTCAATCCCCTCAAAAGCGGGGCGGTTCAGTCAACCCCCTATCTGATGCGCCCCTTAGTTGAAGAGCTGGAGATTTCAATCCCCTCAAAAGCGGGGCGGTTCAGTCAACAGAATTCTTAGGAGACGCCTTGAAAAAGGCAGTCTTATTTCAATCCCCTCAAAAGCGGGGCGGTTCAGTCAACCATTAGATCTGTTAATGAAAAGGGAGAGCATGTTCAACTATTTCAATCCCCTCAAAAGCGGGGCGGTTCAGTCAACTAAGAAAAAAATAGATGGCGAAGACAATCAATTTTTTGTATTTCAATCCCCTCAAAAGCGGGGCGGTTCAGTCAACTAAAAGGACTTTTTTATGTCTATAGAACGATTCCGCGATTTCAATCCCCTCAAAAGCGGGGCGGTTCAGTCAACAAATCTTGATCGTCTTCATCAGATAAAAAATGAGGAAATATTTCAATCCCCTCAAAAGCGGGGCGGTTCAGTCAACGCATAACCACCATCAAAATAACTGAACCCCACTTTGATTTCAATCCCCTCAAAAGCGGGGCGGTTCAGTCAACTTTGGATGACGTTATTTGTCGCAATTGAAAAAATTAATATTTCAATCCCCTCAAAAGCGGGGCGGTTCAGTCAACTTCGAGATCGAATCCTGGAAAGAGCATAAAGCTCTGATAGATTTCAATCCCCTCAAAAGCGGGGCGGTTCAGTCAACCGGTAAAAGAACAGTTGAGGTGTGTCAGAGAAGGCATATTTCAATCCCCTCAAAAGCGGGGCGGTTCAGTCAATATCACGGCAGTTGTTACGGAAAGCGGAGAGTATTTGAGATTTCAATCCCCTCAAAAGCGGGGCGGTTCAGTCAACTACGGGGTGAAATTATCACTAAAACTCAATAGTTTATGACGACTTTTTTCGTAATGTCAATTAAATTCTTGTTTTTCATTCCGCGCCAGATTGAGAAATATTTTTTCGTTACAGAAAAACATTAAAAATCATTAACTTATAGTCCTTCGTAAACATCGCATTAAATTAACTCTTTTTAAGATTACGAAAAAGTCCCGCCTTATACGATAAATACATTTTCACTTCCTATCCGCTCAGTAGCGCACAATTTACCAAAATAAAGCGCCTTTTCATCACAGTTTTTACACAAAGTGTATATTACCAAGCTATCTAGTTTAATGTCCATTGATTTCATAACTAACGTTTTACACTCTTGCAACAATTTAGAGTTTACGGGAAGTTCAAAAATACTTTCTTGAACTCGATCACCGTAAGAATCAAGAATTGAAGCTATACGCTGACGCCGCTTGTCATCCGATATATCATAGCAAACAATATATCTACTCATCAGCTTCCCTAAGTAGCAAAGGTTGATATAAATCTCTTCCACGCAAATAATCAGCGAATCTGTTAATCTGACGATGAAGTGCTTCTTCAACAGTTAAGTCGCTATCAAGGTTGGCCATTTTATTATCTAGAAATTTCTCCCATTCTCGAAAAAATTGCTTTAAGCTGTTTCGCTTAAGACGTGTTCCTGTATGTCTTTGGTTAGTTTCAAAATCATCAGATTTTAATTGGCGTCGATTACATAATCTTAAGACAAAACGATCAACAACTGGATGGCGAAATTCCTCCATTATGTCAAGCGCAAGCGATGGACGGCCGGATCGCTGCTTATGAAAAACTCCCATATAAGGATCAAAACCACGTGCTTCTAGCATTCCGGCGATAAGATTTGCCAACAAGACATAACCTAAAGATAGTAGCGCGTTCGCAGGGTCCGGTGGTGGTCTGCGTCGACGAGTTTCAAAAGTAATATCACCAGAAAATGCTAAGCCAAGAACAGAAAAATATTGTGCTGCGCCTTCTCCTTCACATCCAAGCAAAATTTGAAGGTCATTTATCTCGGATACTTTTTCTCGTAATCGACCAAGATGTGCAATAGCATGAGAAAAGCGCGGTTCTTTTGGGCGGTTTGACCTTATCATTGAAATCAGACTTGCAGCATTCGCAAGTTTGGCATCAATAATCGCTTTACATAGCTTCAAAGTACCCGTAACATTATTAATAGTTTGATATTGTAACAAGCGTAGATCAGCAGTGCGCGATAGTTCTGGAACCAACCTGCCGCGAAGCTTCCCATTTCTAGAAAGCCATGACACTGCAATATCATTGTCCAGGCACATCCTTGTGGCTTCTGCAGTTATATGCACTCGACCGACTAAACCGATCATTTCCAGACGATGGGGTTCAACTTCAAGTCGAATAGATTTTTTTTTGCTGGGTTCACTTATCGATTGGTTTTCTTCCTTATTGCAAGTGACAATGAATGAGCCTGTTCTTCGTCTTACTACCGATCCAGGTTCAGTAACGTAAAGCGTAGGCATTAAAAGAAATATCCAAACCGGTCTAATTTGAATTTGGAAGCCATTTCTGGATAGAATTCAATTAGTAATTTTTTAATTTGATCGTAGAGTTTATTAAGGTGGTCTGCATTAGTGCTGGTTGCAGAAAACCCATGAATTAAAATACTATGATTTCGATTACTCGTATTGATATGTGTCTTGGTCGACTTATCAAAGTCAATTAATTTCTGTCCTAAAGGATCACCTAGATAGTTTAAGAACCTAGCAGCAATGAAGCGCGATGCGGTTAGCTTTTTACGACCGTTTACTTCTATTGATCCGAAGTCCGCCGATTTTTTTTTATTTTTTAAGCGAAACTTGGCTATGTAATTATCGTATGGATCAAGGCAAGCACTATTGTAATCTTTCTCGAATAACCGTACTTGACCAATCATTTCGACTATACGATAAGCTCGAAGAAGGGCATCTTCAAACTGATGCTGTTTAATTCTCCGGTATCCGTTTTCCAAAAGATCGAAAGCTACATAAAGTAGCCATTTTGCCATGTCATTATGATAATCTGGAGTGTTACTTTCCTGTGGTTCGTTTTTTAAGCATTTGAGCCAACTGATTTCATTTTGAAGTTTTTGATGCTCGCTTTCCTTAAATTTACATGTGCATGCAACCGCCACGGCATAGTCAAGTCTGTCCCAAGCCGTCCAGAAGTTTGCAAATCTTATCAATCTGGATATTTCACTCTGAAATTCTTGCGGTACGAATGCTTCCGAGAGTTTTGAATTTTCAACATCAGGCAAGAGTTCATGGATTGCTGAAAAGGTATGTTTATTCATTAATTTCTTTGCATCTTCAATTTTAAGACGCCATGTTGCTTTCGTAGTTTCAACCTCAGTCACCGTCTCTTTGCCAGAAATAACCATTCCTTGATCATCACGCGGGCCAGCAACATACCGTAGTCTTGGTACTTGATGCCGCACGGCGGCTAATACTATCGCAGCACTCATGGCTTTAGTACCGCGCGTAAAATCAATCATTAGTTTAGTTTTACAATGGTGTTGACAAACTTCACTTAGCACTTTGTCAAAATGGTTGAAACAGGAATCGGCATTGTTTTCTTGTTCAGCCTCTGGCAGAGGTTTTATTTCTATGGCGTATTCTGACATACGACTTCGAAATTGAATAGCATTTTCTTCTGTTTTTGTAGACGGCAGTAGGATTATCTTGCTCCAAGTTCCATCTCGCAGGCTCTTTTCCATTGGTTTGAAAAGAGTTGCGTCTAGATCTTTCCAATTTCCTGTTCCTACTGTCAAAACGAGTACTTTATCGTTGGTTGTCATAAAATTTCCCTTAAATCTTTTCAGCTTTGTGCGAGTTAATTTTTTGGCGTTGGCCATGCAAACGCTGCATTTGTTGGATTGGGTATTTTTACAATTAGAGTAACCTCATCACCAGGTTTAAGGTCGGCTGGCATTTCTATATAATTTTGTATATTACCAGTAATTCGAGACACCAACTCCTGAGCTCTCCAACCGCCCTTCTTTGTTTTTTTTTCAAGAAGTATTGCTTTAACTTCTTCTCCTGATTTCAGTTGACTTTTTTGTCGTTGTGGTAGTAGAGGTGGGATTATGTTAGTTTGTGGCTGCGAATTTAGGGATTCTAATTCAGTTTTGATAGTATTTCGAAATTCTTTAAAGTTACTTTTTGATTTTTCAAATGGACTTGTTGTTTTAGATTGCTGCGCAAAAACTACCATCCTAATCACTAAATTTTTATTGGCTTTACGCGCAAGACTCCAATGCACGGGAGATGCAAAGCGTTTGTTCATAGATAATTTTTTTCGTGGAAGACCAAAATCTTGACGTTGTTCCTTTGGCAAACTTTTTATGAATTTCTGATATACAGATCCAATTGTATCTAAAGTATTCCACGGACAGTTCACCGAAGTTTCTATTTCAATAGGTTCAAGTAAACTTTCTAATGTAGATAGACCCCTTGAGCGATTATCTTGGCAATTAAGTTCACACAGGTTGCGAAACTCAAAACTAATTTTCTTACAATCTTCAATTGAATTAATTCCCTTAACTCTAACACTCTCAAATGAACCGAATCCCTTTCGTGATTTAGAACCTATTCCACCAAAATGAGTCAATAACCAAAGCGAGGCTTCTATTTGTTTCATTATTGTGATTGCTGGAATATTTATATTATCTTTGCGGACCTCCTTTGTAGTTAGAGTCAGTGTCCATTTATCATCCGGCATTCGAAAGTATCGTCCATTTGCATTTTTGGTGTCATCCATTCCGTACGAGATATAAAAGAGGCCTTGAATTGTTTTTCTATTTTTTGGCTTTGGGAGTCTATGTCGTTCTCCTATTTCTTTTTTGTTATAGGAAATTGCGTCTACATTCATTCTATCAGACAATATTGATAGACTTACATTGCTCCCTTTATTTGTATCACCCCAAACAAGTGCTTCAAGTTGTGCAAGATCAGAAGAACTTAAGTGATGAGCATGCATAGTTCTCCACCACCAACGAAGAACTCCGCGAAGGCTTGCAGGACGTAAATCGCAATCAAAGTCTCTTTGGTCTGCACCGGCTAGAAAAGCTGGGGACAACAAAATTAAAGAATACTCACTGCGCATAAACTTGCTCGGAAATATCTCAACAGATGAAGTATAATGAGTATTGTCGCTGAACGATATGCGCCCGTAACCTGATGCAGTTTTTGCGCCAACTCCTGATCGTTCTAAAGCATTACACATCCAGCTTTTAACTAATTCGAGCATTTCTGTAGAGTCATTTTCTCGGTCAGATAATATGAACTCAAATTTAGATCCGGCCATTATAGAAAGAAAATATACCGGTACTGGTTCTTCGGTATCGCGTGGAAATGTCTCGCCTGCGCTCCGATAATACTCTGTATGATGGGAGTTAAGGATATCACAGTTCAAGCTAGGCCAGTTTATCGGCCAAGCATCGTGAAAAGTGATTCGTCCAGCAGACAATGTAGTACCAAAAACAGTATCAATTTTGTTTTGGGTCTCTTCTTGATCAGTATGATTTTGGCTTGATTTCCAAACCTCCTCAGCCCAAGTACGAGTTGCTCCTTTCAAACTGGTTGCAGGTAAATAAGCAAAGCCATATGTTGGATGCAGCGCAAACCCGACATTTTCGTGAGCATTAGCTCTGGAAAGATGAAGTGCTAAAGAACCTGATGTTTGACCATGCAATTGGATTATATTTAATTCATTGAATATCGCTGTGCGTCTTCTGCGTAAATTCGTCAATAGCTCTTTATCACCGGTACAACCACGTACTTTATTGATACATTTCTTCTGATTTTCTTGCGAAGATGACCACGAGAATTTATCTAGTAGAAGACCAGGATGCTTGTGATCGTCGTGAAATTGATTGGAGTTCAGAAGTCGCTTGACTGATTTAGACAAAAAAAGATCTGATCCATTTTCCATAATCAAAGTTCCTGTGCAGGATTTTCATCTTTCAGCTCTATCTCTGCAATTCTTGAGAGCCACTTTAGATAAGAAATTGATTCTTCGGTTGATCTGCGTAACCAATCAGAGTCATTTTCAATTATTTTTTTTAATAGTTCTCTAGCTTGGTTTTTTTGTGCAGGTTTTTCGCCATGACTTCGCTTTTCGGATGTTCTCTTAAGTAATTCCAATACCCAAAACGCTACATTATCCGCAACCTCCTTACCTGCTCCCCCTTTGGCATCCAAAAAGGCAATAGCATGACCAAGTCCTGCTGTCATTATTTGAATGGGAAGACGCTTGGCTTCTCGACTATAATCACCAGCAGAAGGTAGTGTTTTTGCCATTTGCACAGATTCCCAAGCATGGCGAGCGCGCCGTTGTTCAAGTGTCTGAATTACCGTCATGACAACTCACTTTTGTTTTCTATTCGAACTGCACACAGTCCCTTGCCAAGTGTTGAATTCCCGCCGATTTGAAGTGTTCTTGATGTTTCATCACATATCTTTTGAATAATGTTTATTGCTTTTGCAGAATATGTTTCACGGCGACTATCTGTAGATGAGATCAGTGCATAAAAAATTGTTTCTGGTGGCAAATGCTCTTCATAAAATAGAGCACCTTGTTTAACGGTGCGGGTTTCTGAATCTAAAGCAATACGAGCAGAAATATCTGTTGCATGTCGAACGAAATGACCAAAAGCATCGTCGGATACCACAACCATATGTGATTGTATTCGTTTTGCAGTTGGTTGGTCAAGAACGGAATGCTGAGCAATCCAATCACCAATTCCCTGATCATGACCAACTCTCTCGAAATCAAATTCCTCAAGCAGCATTCGTGAATTTTCAATCAAAAGTGGACTATCTTTAGGACAAAGCACTTGATTACCAGAAACATTAGAAAAATCAAAAGATTCTATAGGTGGATAATTCGCAATAGTGATATCTCGTCTGAGGCGATCAAGTATTGCTGGGCATGTCGTCCACGCGAATACACCTTTTAACGAGCGTACGGGGAACGCAATGATTCGAGCATCAGATATGGAAATAGCACCGGCATTGGCATTATTATTATCGGATTTTGACCCAAATGCTGCCAAAACCCATTCTTCATCTGTCGATTGATTGGAACTTCGAAGTACGCCTTTCAGGGTGGATGCAGGTATCGTCGGCCATTGGGTATGACGTTCACGCTGCACTGGTAAGTCAACTACATCCATTGCTCTTCCACTTCCTGGATGAATTGCAGTTAGGCAATGAAGAAACATTAACGTTATCTCAGAGGTTGTTTGCATGAAACCAAACTCCTTCACAATAATCACCCCATCCAAGGGCGGTGTCTGAAACATCACCCAAGCCATAAGGAAATGACATCATATCTTCCTTAAAGGTTTCAGGTGACACGAAATAAACAGATCCCTCTCGCACGGCGAAGCGCGTCCGTTTAGGTCCATCAAGCGCAAGATCCCAACCTGAAATGGCAACATGTTCTGAGACTGCTGCGGAAAGTACGCGAAGGCTTTTAGGCCGCCAGCTTCCAAAGTGACCGGGTGTTGTAAGAACAAGAATTCTACCATTTTTTTCATTTTGAGGAAGCTCGATCTGAGCAGTTAGCGGTTTAAAATTATTTGCACAACTATTGAGAATTACTTGTCGCCCCTCTCCTCCGAAAGGTAAAAGTCGTGGATTATTGGACTCCAGTAATAATGTTATAACTTGAGGTGATGCAATTACGCTTGCCCAGAATTTAATGTTCGGTTTTAGAACAAGCCGACGAGTTGCGTATAGCATTCCCTCTTTTGCAGTGCCAAATTTAGAATCAATCGTAATGCCAGTTCGATCCTCAAATCCGTAAAGACTATCTGATGAGACCAAAGAGTTTATTGATGGCACTTTACCGAGTAAAAAATCCTTCATGCCTTCACATGTTATCCATTCCTGTTCAGGTAATCTCAAAATATTGTTTGTCATCGCCCAGAGTGGTTGCATCCCTCCATTTTGATTTTTCCAACCAGGAAGTGAATTCTCGGTATCAAGTGGATCCAACCTGACGACCTCCTTCCCCTTTTCATTGTTCTCAAACAAACGCAGGGTACATGGAACCGGGTATAAAATTTCATCTTTATCCGTATTGCTATTTTTGTAACTAATATAAGGTCCACGAAATCTTGCTTGAGCAATTTCTGCGCCAATCTTGCCTCCAACGTCAAATGCAGCTGTCTCAAAGGTATTCCCGTTGCCGATAGCCTCACTTAGCGACTTGAAGTTAATGTCAATAGAACGTAGTAATTCGGTTCGAAGCGCACCAGCTAAAATCTGTGGATTTGGCAATCCAGATACGGCACGAGTCTTTTCATCAAATGGCCTGCCATCACGGAAAAACAGTGTATCGACGGGGTCTAAACTCAACCACAATTGGGTATATTCCGTTTCGGAGCAGTAAAATTCAGTCATCACGCCCACGAGAAATAAATGCTGCACCTTGGCAAAGTATGGTAAAATCGAACAAAATATCCCCAAAATTTAGATCTGGATTTGAACTTAAGCGACTTTCCCTAAACTTCCGGTATTGTTGCCAATACTTAGAAATCAACAATCCAAAATCTTGATGATCTCCGGTATTGTGATGAGATTGGTTGTTATCTATTCGATTGCAAAGTCGTTTAATTTCCAATTCAATTAATTCATCGGGCAGTTCTGATGACGACAGTACAGGAAGCAATGATCGTAATAAATATGTCCAGCGATTACTCACATTGTCTTTAAAAAATTTAATTAGATTAGCAAACCATTCTATTCCTTCCCAGTCAATAGGCGCAGTAGAATGTTCGCCGGAGCGTCGCATAAATTGCAATGCTAATGAGTCTTTGCCGTGTCGTTTTTTAGCAGCAGCCTCAGCACTACGTGCCGCTGATAGAGCAAGGCGAAGGTCTTCTTTGTAGTGAACAATTGCAAGGCCAGCAGAAAGGGTTGCTTTTTCTCCCATACCGGAGAAATCGCGATTATTTCCCTTTTGATAAGCGTCACGCAATGAGCGTGCGCAAGAAACTGCTTGACTTACAGGAAGTAACGCTAACAAATCATCGCCACCTGAATAAATTAATGTCCCAGAATATTTATCAACGATTTTTGGTGCAATGGTTGTGGCGAACTGCCCAAGAATATTGCTTACAGTTGCATAAAGAACAGGTCCGGTCGATAGGGGTGTTTTTAGTCCTTCCTTTATTCTTGAATCGTTAGATTGTTCAAACCAAGCACGCAATTCAGGATGTATGATACTCTTTAATTTTGGCATAAGTTCACCACTTAGCCAGCGTCCCAAATCATCACCATCCATAACTAAAATTGCATAATAAGTAGGCACTGACCTTTCTTTTAACTTAGGTCTCAAACGCTCTTGTAAATCTTTTGGAGCAAGATTCTCACCACTGCGCTGCAAATCGGTTTGGTTTTCATGCAACCAACGTCCATTCCATTCGTCTTCATCCTGCCAATTAATTCCGCATTCTACTAGCCAGTTTGCTGCGGCAACAGTTGCTGTATCGGGGAATCGACCACCATTTTTCTCAATTCCAAGATGCTGAGCCAAATATAATGGCATCGCAAAACGTTTAGTTAGGGCAATAGAAGAAAATCTCTCGCCTTCATGAAGTCGTACTCCGTTAAATTGCCAATTTTCCGTTGCATCGCTCCAAAAAGATTTGGCGTCCGAGAAATCAGGCGGTCCCATTTGTTCATATGTTCCTAATAGACTACATTTTTGAGGGCTATTTTTAGATAAATTATTCTTGTGAGCAACTGGAATATGACGAATCATCCGCTCTGCTTGCATAATCCTTGCTGACATATCAACTTGTATCTGCCATTGGCCAACGGATATTGAATTATGGTTTCCCTCATTTGTCTGTTGTATTGCTTCAACGAACTCTCGAATTTTATTTGCTCTTGGAAATATGTCGGTAAAGCTTTTTCCACCAAGAAGATTGATAATTTTCTTTTCAGGAAGTTGACTTGCGGGCACTACGGTTGTGTGAAAGTCAAAAACATCAGCTATTTGATTTATCCAAGCATTGTCCCAACCTTCGAATGTAATACTTGTCTTTTCAGAAAGTCGACTTCGTACAATTTCGGAAATTTTAAGCCATTCATCACGCGCTGCTTTTTTGCATCTCTCTGCAATGTCATTCGCTAATTGACCTTCATTTCCCCAGGGAACCAAAGCTAGAAATCGGTGAGGGATTGATGGATTTCGATTAATTTTATCATGTTTTTGGAGTAGGTTAGTGAGTTTTATTTCATTACGTAGCCAATTATCCATCAGCGGGTTTCCTCGCAGCGACGGATATACAATTGCTGAAGGGCCAAGGTTTTGAAGAATTGGGCGCATTGCAGCAAACGCTATACAGGATAAAATAACGCTACCTGTCCATAAATCGCGTAAAGTTCTTGCGGAAGCAATAAAATGTTGAACAGGGCTAAGAGCAAATGATAAAAATGCTCGGTCGCTACTTTCATTAGCGGTGCTCGCCCACACGCCTGCTTTGATATCTGAGTAATTGATTAGTGGATAATTGGGAAATCGTGAATCTGCAGGAAGAGTGTTCAAAGGAAAATCGAGTTCGTCAGCTAAATTTCTCCAAATTGCAAAAAACAGAGATTTTGGAGATTTCTTTTCTTTTTTAACGATTCTATCAATTGCATTGATGACTAATTCTTCATTAACCGATAAATATGGAAGGATTTTCTCTTGGGCGCTTAAAGGATGAACAGTCCAAAGACCATTGCTCTCGTTATCTGTTAGTGTTGAATCAAAACCGTCCATGACTATCGGCGGAATTTCTTCAATAACTTCAGATAATGTATTGCATAGCAATTTATCACTAGTATCAGAAGTTTGATTATTGATTGTTCCGACTGCAGCTTCGGCGTAGCGTTGTGCTCGTTTGATATAATTTTGTTCATTCAATGCCTTGTCAATAGGCCAATGTAGCCATACTTGAAGCAGCATCTTCCAATCAATTTCAAACATTTCCTTCTTTCGTCATTAGCGTTTCGTTAAATTTAATTGTCCTAAACCAAAAACAGTTCCCTTGCCAATGTGCATCCATTCAGAAGCTGCCAAAAGAGGTCGAAAAGGGCCAGCCCCATTAGGTAGATCTAAATATCCAACAATACCTCGTAATTCAAGTAGTGTTTTCTGCCGTCCTGACCAACGTATTAAGTCTTGTCGCTGACCAATCCAAGCAAATGCAGGAGTAGAATGCGCAATGTTTAAAATGTGATCTTTAAAGTCTTTATGTATATTCATACAAGATAAGGCGTAAAGCCTCTCCAAAGAAATGGCAATAATGTCGGTAAAATTTGGCGAATGTATGAGTTGTTTTCGACGCAATAATCTCAGCGGAACGTAAAAATTTAGTCGTAGTCCATGATTTCGGGGTGTAGTTTGGATGAACATCTGTGCGGAACAGCCTAAGTCTGAAATGACAATTTTATCAGTTAGCGTTTCGCTGGGATAAATTCGACGAATTTCCTGAATGTCACATATTGTACGTCTTGGCCCAAGTCCGTTCACAACTGCTTGCCTAAATGCTTTGATTGCAACAGTTGCATGATAACAAGCGTTTCCCAAAAAAATTAGCTCAACCGCAGGAGCAAAATCTGGATCGGGGTGCGCCGGACGTAAAATATAAAGTGGTAGTTTAAATCTTCCTTTTTCCGAAGCATTGATTGAGCGGTAACCTTCAAATATTGTGCGATAAACAACAGGTTCAAAATTCTTGAGTGTTGCTCCCCAAACACCCCGTAACATTGGTATTGTTGCTCGTACCTTGCCCGTTCTGAGAAGTATTCGAAACGCACATATTTTCACACGATGTGTTAAGGACAGAAGTGTTTCCTCAATTTCACTACTGTCTTTGGTTAATGATTTCCTCACAAGAACTTACCAATTAATTCACAAAAAGTACACAACATCTTTAAGTCTAGAAGGTGTTTTCATTACGTACCCTGAAGTGCTTTTACCTGAATGTCATCGGTGGTTTGTGCTTCAATAGCGAGCACCGCCGCATGGCAGGCAGCAGCGGTTGTAAAGTAAGGAATTTTATCACTTAAGGCAATTGACCGAATGGATTTACTATCTTCAACCGCTTGCCGTCCTTCTGTCGTATTCATTACTAACTGTACACCACCGTCTTTCATCAAGTCTGTGACGTCTGGTCGACCTTCATAAACTTTTTTTATTAACGTACAATCTAATCCGCAATCAACAAGCCAGGCTTGTGTACCGTGTGTCGCAACAAGCGAAAACCCTAACTGAATGAGCTTTTGCGCTGACTGAAGAATGTCACTTCTTTTATCTTTGTCTTTAATTGAAATAAATGCACAACCAGATATCGGCAAAATAACACCTGCACCGAATTGTGCCTTTAGAAAAGCTCTAGGAAAATCCCGATCCCATCCCATGACCTCGCCGGTCGATTTCATTTCTGGGCCTAATAACGTATCAACACCTGGAAATCGTGTAAACGGTAGAACAACTTCTTTGACTGAATACCATGGCATATTAGGATCGGCGAGTGTCATTGGATCCGCAAGAGGGAGAACAGTATCATAGTTTGCATTTTGCGAATCATAAGGCTCGCGTAACGCAAATTCTGAAAGTGAGCGTCCTGCCATGATAAGTGATGCAATTGAAGCAATGGCAGAATCAGTCGCCTTTGCAACAAATGGAACCGTTCGAGATGCGCGCGGGTTGACCTCAATAAGATAGACATCATTATTTTTAATCGCAAATTGGATATTCATGAGACCAACGACTTTTAAAGCTTTTGCTAAGGCTTTCGTTTGTCGTGATAATTCCTCTTGTATCTGATTTGAAAGTGTATGCGGAGGAAGACAACAAGCACTATCACCAGAGTGAACACCTGCCTCTTCAATATGCTGCATAATACCAGCAATGTGAATATTTTCCCCATCGCAGAGGGCGTCAACATCAACTTCAATAGCTTCATCAAGATATCTATCTAACAAGACTGGATTATCACCTGAAACAACCACGGCATCTGAAATATATCTTTTGAAATCAAAATCATCTCGAACAATTTCCATGGCTCTTCCACCAAGCACATATGACGGACGAATGACCAGTGGGAAGCCAATATCATTTGCAATTTTGATAGCTTCTTCTTGAGTCGTTGCAACACCGTTTGGTGGTTGTTTTAATTCCAGTTGCTTAATGAGGTTTTTAAACCGTTCTCTGTCTTCTGCTAAGTCAATCGCATCGGATGTGGTTCCGAGAATTGGAATGCCAGCATCATGCAATGCACCAGCTAATTTTAAGGGGGTTTGTCCGCCGAATTGAACAACCACGCCATGCAGTGTGCCATTTTGCTGTTCGACATGAATTATTTCGGTAACATGTTCAAAAGTTAAGGGTTCAAAATATAATCGATCAGATGTATCATAATCTGTTGAAACTGTTTCTGGATTGCAATTAATCATAATGGTTTCAAACCCTGCAGCCGATAGCGCAAAGCAAGCATGACAGCAACAGTAATCAAATTCTATTCCCTGACCAATGCGATTCGGGCCGCCGCCAAGAATAATAATCTTCTTGGCATTTGTTGGCCGTGCTTCACATTCCAATTCGCCCATCATCGGATGTTCATAAGTAGAGTACATGTAGGGGGTTCGCGCCTCAAATTCCGCAGCGCAAGTATCGATACGCTTAAATGTTGATCTAACGCCAAGCTGATAGCGCAAGAGACGAACATCGGACTCAGTTTGTCCTGAAAGTTTCGCAAGCCGTGTATCAGTGAATCCCATTATTTTTGCAAATCTTAAGCCTTCTTCAGTTGTCGGCAATCCTTGTTTTTGGATTTCTTTTTCCACGGCAATTATTTCTCTAATTCGGGCCAGGAACCATGGATCATATTTTGTCACTGACTGAATAAGATCATCATCCAAACCAGCTCGCATTGCTTCCGCAATAATGCGAAATCGGTCGGGGGTTTGCTGAGAAAGTGCCTTGATGATTGTAGTTTCATCAGGCGAACCCTCAATGTTGATTTCATCAAACCCAGTAAGATCAGATTCCATTGATACAAGTGCCTTTTGAAAAGACTCGTGAATTGTTCTACCAATGGCCATTGCTTCACCTACGGATTTCATGGCCGTTGTGAGATTCGGGTCTGCACCGGGAAATTTTTCAAATGCGAATTTTGGGATTTTTGTAACAACATAGTCGATGGTTGGTTCAAAACTTGCTGGTGTTACTCGTGTGATATCATTGTCTAACTCATCAAGGGTAAAACCAACTGCGAGTTTTGCGGCAACTTTGGCAATCGGAAACCCCGTGGCCTTTGATGCAAGTGCGGAAGAGCGAGATACGCGTGGATTCATCTCAATAACCACCATACGGCCATTCTCTGGATTAATTGCCCATTGAACGTTTGAACCCCCTGTTTCCACTCCGATTTCACGCAAGACGGCTATCGACCCGTTGCGCATCATTTGATATTCTTTGTCAGTCAGTGTGAGCGCGGGCGCTACTGTAATTGAGTCTCCAGTATGCACACCCATGGGGTCTACATTTTCAATTGAGCAAACGATAATCACATTATCAGCATTGTCGCGAATAACCTCCATCTCAAATTCTTTCCACCCCAGTAGGCTTTCATCAATGAGAATCTGACCCGTAGGCGATGCCATCATTCCAGTACGGCAACATTGGATGTAGTCTTCGCGATTGTATGCAACACCGCCACCTGTGCCACCAAGCGTGAACGCTGGGCGTATGATAGCCGGTAACCCGACATTTTCTAAGGCGTCAAACGCATCAGCAATACCTGCATCATAGTCACGACCATTGGAGCCCTGAGGCGCGGTGACAATACTTGATCGAGGATTCTCAAGCCCAATTCTAGTCATGGCTTGCCGAAATAGCGCGCGATCTTCGGCCATTTCAATTGCTTCGCGCTTTGCACCAATTAATTCTACGCCAAATTTTTTCAGTACTCCCATTTCATCAAGGGTGAGCGATGTATTTAGACCAGTTTGACCACCCATTGTCGGTAACAAAGCATCTGGACGCTCTTTTTCAATGATTTTTGCGACAAATTCCGGTGTGATTGGTTCAATATAGGTCGCATCTGCAAGCCCTGGGTCAGTCATTATTGTTGCGGGGTTAGAATTAACTAAAATCACACGATAGTTTTCTTCTTTGAGGGATTTACAGGCTTGTGTACCAGAGTAGTCAAACTCGCAGGCTTGCCCAATAACAATTGGACCTGCGCCGATGATCATTATTGACGAAATATCAGTTCTTTTCGGCATGACCTACTCCATTGAAGGGTTAGAGTCTGTATACTCAAACTAGCCTGATTTATAGGCATGGCGCGACGATAAGCAAGTGTGTAGGTGGAAATCTTGCATTACGAAAAAACCATGAAGCATTTGTTCAATGAGACGTAATGTGATATAGCTACCAATGATGTAAAAATAACTACGATAGGGAACTGATATTGTTAATTTTATTTTCCATCCAAATAATTGATGGAAATTGATCAACTCGGTGACACCAATTTACTTGTTCAACAGGAAATTTTTTGTATAGCAAACGGTAATAATTGAATTTGTATTTCGTGTTACTTGACGATGATTTTCAATCGGAATCGTTAGTACGATGAAGATAATCACGTGTTAGTGGTACTACATCACGGCGATGTGCTAATTGTAGTTGATAGACAGCCTGTTCTTGTTCTTCAAAAGCCATGATACAAGCGGTTAGGTAATAGCACCACATACGAATGAATCTCTCGTCATACCAATTTTGAACAATTTCTAGATTAGCCAAAAATCTTTTTCGCCACTCACGTATGGTCATGGCATAATGTAATCGCCAAATTTCGATGTCGGTTTGCCATAAACCGGATATTTCCAATGCAGGAACTAATTCTGATAAAGAGGGCACATAACCACCGGGAAAAATATATTTGTGGAGCCAGGGTGAGTGAGATTTAGGCGGACCAACCCGCCCAATGGAGTGAATTAACGCGATACCATCAGTTTCTAGCAATTCAGCAACCTTCAAAAAATATTCAGTGTAATGCGGTAACCCAACATGTTCTAGCATGCCGACACTGACAATTCGATCATAGCGATCAACAAGATCGCGATAGTCCACTAAACGAAAAGAGATACGATCTGATAGTCCACATTTTTCTACTCTTTTTTTTGCGGTCGATAACTGGTTTTCGCTGAGCGTAACGCCAGTCACATGAGCTCCGTAATCCTTCGCTAATGTCAAAGCCATACCGCCCCATCCGCAACCTATATCCAGTACTTTGCAGTCTTTTTGAATCAACAGTTTTTCAGCAATATGTCGTTTTTTTGCTTCTTGCGCTTCTTCTAGACTCATTGTGAGTCGGCTAAAGTAGGCGCAGGAATATTGCATGTCAGTGTCAAGCATCAACCGATATAGATCATCTGAAATGTCATAATGATGCCTAACATTGTTTTTCGCTGAGTTGGAAGTATTTCGTTGTAACCAAGTCCGTGCATAGAATCGAAATTTGTTGAGCGCGCGAATATATTTTGGAAAGGCTTTTTCACTTTGGTTACGTAACAATAGTCTCATTAGGTTCTCAAGTCCGTCTACGCCGTCAACAACAATGGTTTCGTCCATATAACCTTCGCCAAGCGCTAATTCAGGATTCAAACATAAGGAACGCACACGGCTAGCAGTGCGAATCTCGAAAGCCGCTGTTTGTTCGTTTCCGGCCCCATAGTGACGTGTCTCCCCATTAGGATATGTCAATTGCAGTGTTCCGCGCTGAATAAGACGACGGGCAATACTATCCAACAGGTTCATCCACATCTCTGCATTTCCCATTTAGTGTCTGTTAAAAATCATAAATTCGTTGTTAATGCGCTGAAAAAGTTGACGTTTCTGTTATTTTTCTCTCGCGAAGATTTCCGATATTTGGTTCAATACTTTGAAATTTCCCAAGATTTGCCCAAAATCGCCAATCATTCTCCAGAATGAAACAAGAAAGGCGATATTACGCGAAAAAACTTCCATACACAACCCCATCTTGGCGAAACGTCAAGGCAATCTCACTCTGTTTTTCCTCGTTTTTTTGTTGACATGGAGTTGTATTGTGGTGCGTGCGTGCACGAGATATCGCCCGTGACGGGGCGACTATTTCGATGTTATCAGGTGCTTTGGGAGGGTTTGCGGGATGAGAGTGAAAAAATGTGCAGTAGGATCATTTTCTGCAGGTATTTCCGCAACAGATCGTCTAAATGCGGGACATCATGCCTTAGAATGTCAACACCAATCCGATCCTGCACACATCGCCCCCGGACTTTCTTTGTCCGATGTTGACGTGTGTTGAGTGACTGGGTATCGTCTATACTCTCACCGAGATTGTGGATATCATCCTCCACTCAGTTAATGATATCCTATAGGAGTGGTTTGGACAGCCCCCCCCAGATTCCACGCAGTTCATATCTTGGATCCGTTTACGGGGACGGGGATCTTCATCACTTAGTTGTTACAGTCCGGCTTGATCTCGAACAACGATCTGTTGCGCAAATATCGTGAAGAAATCTGAGCCAACGAGATTATGCTCCTAGTATCCAGAAATTATTGAATTGATGGTTTATCATTTGTGAAGACAGTAGATTTTTCAACCATCCAGCTTTGTGAAGGAAAAATATACGTCAAAAATTAAAGTCATATTTCGATCAATTCAATACAGTTGGTCTAGGTTGCAACAATGCCGTTGTCTGGAATCCTCATCCCACCGGCTCAACTCGGATGTCCAACAGATTACGCGCCTCACGACCACAAGCGATGGCAATCATATGAATAGGCTCTTTCCGACCCTTATACTTCTCAGCATACCCCCTGTCCCGCATCTGAGCAAGAGCCGCCTCTAACGCCCCCTCAGTCTCCATAGCGGTTTCCACCATCTTGACCTCAACGATAAACACCTGACCACCCGTTAAAATAACCAGATCAGCCCGACCACGGCTGGAGGCCTCCTCCGAGCGTACATCCACACCAATCGCCCGAAACCCCATATGCAACAAACCCGCATACCACGTCTCATAGCGCGCAATGTCCCCCGTTGTGTGCCATTGATACGGAATACTCGCAAAATACGCCTTCAGGGTCTCCGTAAACCCTCTAAAGTCGTTGACCTCTAGCAGGTCCCGCAATGTCTTCCCTTCGTCCAAAGGAACGATATCCTTTGGATTAAGATAGACCAGCAACTCATCATTCAAACTCAGTTGCACCTCCCGATTGGGATAATCCAAACAATAGAGGGTCCGATGCCCTTCTTGTTTCTCGTCTGTGATGGTGAGATACCCCGTTTGAAACAACAGAGCTTCGGCACTGATCGAATCCACATCAAACTTCGAGATCAGCGCCCTGTCGACCATCCGGTTCTCCAATTCCCTTAAACTGACGGACTTCTCCTTCAGTATTTTCAACAGGAACGCCGGGTTCCCTGTTTCAAACCAATAAGGGCGAAACTCCCGATGATCCAACAACAAGAGCACATCATAGGGATTGTAAACTCGCTCGGTGCCACGCCAGTTGTAGCCATTGTACCATTGACGGATGGCATTCCGGTCCAATCCCTCCAACTCAGGAGCAAACACCGTATCAATATCCGCGTCAGTATACCCGCAGATGGTAGCAAAACGGGGATCAAGGCTGATGTCCTTGAGATTGTTCAACCCCGAGAATAAACTGACTTTGGAGAACATACTCACACCCGTGACAAACACAAAGCGCACATGTTCAGCACTGTCCTTGATGATCCCGTAAAACCCCCGCAGATACTCCCGATTGGCGCACGCTTGTTCTGGATGTTCAAGAACATCTAAGATTGGCTTGTCATATTCATCAACAAGAACCACCACCCGCTGACCTGTCATGTGGTGGAGACGGTCAAGAAGGTTGCGTAGACGTCGGGGACCCGTGTCAGAGGTTAAAGCTGGCGCAAGATCATATGCGCGTTCGACGCTCTCCAGTTGCTCAATGATATCTCCTTCAATCTCTTCAGGCTCATGATACTTTCCACCAAAGCTCAAGCGCACCACTGGATAGGTGACCGACCAATCCCAGTGATCATGAATGTCCAACCCTTTGAACAAGACCTCCTGCCCTTCGAACAATGCTTTGAGTGTGCTAATTAGTAAACTCTTACCAAATCGCCGGGGCCGGGAGAGAAAATAATGACGACCATCGGTGACAAGCTTCTGAATGAGTGGCGTTTTATCGACGTAATAGAAGTTTTCACTCCGAATGGTTTCGAAATCCTGGATGCCAGTGGGCAGGCGTTGACGGGTCATTGGCCTCCTCCTGAAACGTGCACAATAAAGGCGGGTGTTTTCTTACTATCATTGATTCCGGATACATGCAAATAGGGGCATTGGGAAACAAGGTTGAATGTATTATGGGTGTATCCCAACTAAGAGACAATCTGTGACATATGAGAACTTTGGATTTTGTCTAATGTACAAGGAATTTGATTCAATTTTAGATCTCAGGAAATCAGCACCTTTTTGAGAAGTGGATTTCTGGGGAGGATATTCAAGGCGATCAGTGTTCAAAAAATGTCTCTTTTTGAACACTTTCCCCAAAGAATCTTTCAATGCTCCAGATGCGTATCCTGTCGCGTGACTAACAATTAGTTCAAATTTTGTGTACATTAGACGAAATCCAAAGTTCTCATATGTCGCACTTTGTCCTTCTTTGTGAGGAGCTACTCCATGAGAGGGTAGTTTATCTAAAGAAAGTCGGCAGTCCGCTCGACCTATTGAATTGTGAAATCAGTATTTAGGGTATCAAAGAATAGATCGGTTTTTTTGTTCGGGTAGCAATTGCAGTATTCTGTTCGCTGTTGGAAGTGTTCATCCGCTTATTGTGCATCTGTGCTACCGTTGTGTGAAATTTCTGGGCAGAAACCCTATGATGGTAACTTCCGATTCATCAGGATCAAGGCTGATTGCCGTGCCTCGCTACTGCATTTTATTTATCTATCCCTTTCGCATTTATATTTTAAGCTATGAAGATGCCTGAAAATGACATCGACTTCTTGGACGCAATTGTTTGTGAATTTTACCTTCACAGAATAATTTTTTGTAAGATGGGGCTGTTGTTTTAACATTGAATGTCTGTTCTTGATTTCATATTCTTTGTTGTTTATTGCCGCACAATTCAATTTTTTTGGGGATATCAACAATGAATGCTTATCGTAGCCATAACTGTGCTGAACTCAAAAAACAACATGTTGGTCAATCTGTGAGATTGTCTGGGTGGGTGCATCGGGTGCGCGATCATGGAGGTATTTTGTTTATTGATTTGCGTGATCATTACGGAATTACTCAAGTGTTATGTGATCCAGATAGTCCCGTTTTTCACGAGGTGGAAAAACTCCGTAACGAATGGTGCATTCGTATTGACGGTGATGTAAAGGCGCGTGATGATGCATTGATAAATCCAAAAATCTCAACCGGTGAAATCGAGGTATTTATTTCTGATTTGGAGGTTTTAAGTTCGGCAAACGAATTACCCCTTATTGTATTTGGTGATCAAGAATATCCAGAAGAAACACGCTTGCGGTATCGTTTTTTAGATTTACGCCGTGATATTATGCAAAAAAATATGATTTTGCGTTCTGATGTTATTGCATCAATGAGACGGCGTATGTGGGATCAGGGTTTCAGAGAATTTCAAACTCCGATTATTACGGCATCCTCACCAGAAGGGGCGCGTGACTTCTTGATTCCATCACGATTGCATACAGGCAAGTTCTACGCGCTACCACAAGCACCGCAGCAATTTAAACAGTTGATTATGGTGAGCGGATTTGATAAATATTTTCAAATTGCTCCCTGCTTTCGTGATGAAGATCCCCGGGCAGACAGGGCACCAACGGACTTTTATCAATTGGACATGGAAATGTCCTTCGTTACGCAACAAGATGTATTCGATATCATAGGACCGGTCTTGGCTGATATATTTGTAGAGTTCGGTGGTAAAAAACAAGTTGATGGTCCCAAAATCTGGCCGCAAATTTCTTATTGCGATTCCATGTTGTATTACGGTACTGATAAACCTGATCTACGCAATCCGATCAAAATGCAGGTGGTTAGCGAGCATTTTGAAAAAGGTGGGTTTGCGATTTTTGCAAAAATTCTGGAGCAAACGGGCACCGAAGTGCGGGCAATTCCGGCACCGGGCGGTGGATCACGAAAATTTTGTGACCGAATGAACAGTTGGGCGCAAACTGAAGGTTTGCCGGGAATGGGTTACATCTTTTGGCGTGAAGCGGATGGGCAAGCTGAAGCTGCTGGTCCATTAGCGAAAAATATTGGTCATGATAAGTCAGAAGCCATTCGCACGCAGTTAGGTTTAAGCGTTGGTGATTCGGTTTTTTTTCTTGCTGGCAAGCCAGTAAGCTTCAATCGAATTGCGGGATTAGCCCGCGATGTTATTGGAAGAGAGCTTGGATTATTGGATGAAGATCGGTTTGCCTTTGCTTGGATTGTTGATTTTCCAATTTTTGCGCGCGATGAACTCACCGGGCAAATTGATTTTGAACATAATCCCTTTTCAATGCCACAAGGCGGATTGACGGCATTAGATGGTGATCCACTGAGCGTAATAGGGTATCAGTATGATTTGGCCTGTAATGGTTTTGAAATTTTGAGTGGTGCAATCCGTAATCACGATCCAGACATCATGACAAAGGCCTTTGCAGTCGCTGGATACAGTGCTGATGACTTGCATCAACGATTTGGCGGTATAGCGACGGCATTTCAGTTCGGCGCACCACCGCATGGTGGCTGTGCGGCTGGGATAGACAGAATTGTGATGCTTCTGGCAGATACTGAAAATATTCGCGAAGTGATTATGTTTCCTATGAACCAACGTGGTGAAGACTTAATGATGAGTGCGCCTTCGGATACAACGCGTGATCAACTCTTGGAACTTGGATTGCAAGTGAGTGTGGTTAGTGACTAATCTAGCATCCATGATGTCGATAGGATTCGTATGTTGGATTGACTGAATTTTGAATGTCAATGTGCTAAGCGGTACTTGCTTATGGCGGAATAATCTTAAGGAGAGCCACGGCACAAAATTTTAGACTTCTGGTGGACTATGAATGTGAATGGTTCGTATTGAAAATAGCCATTAGGATGTCAGGAAATACATCGCGAGTTTATACGGTTGTTAGGTGGAAATAATTGTATTGTTAACCCAATCTAAGAACCGTAGAATGAGAGCCAGTCGGGTAACCAATTGCGTATGTATCGTTTTAACGTTATTTCAATTTATGATCATTTACAGCCAGTTCTGTCGCTGCGATAATTTAGAACAACCAAAAATAATTTTAGATCGGTAGATTTGAGAGAATAAAATACAAAAGTTATTTATTGGGTGCTTGCGAAAACTAGGCAACAAAATGGAGCAAAGAAAGTAAATTTATGGCTATAAAAATCGCAATTAATGGTTTTGGACGCATTGGTAGGAATGTGTTACGTGCTGTAATTGAACAGGGTATTGACGATATTGATGTCATTGCAGTGAATGATCTTGCACCACCAGAAACGCTTGCTCACTTGTTAAAATATGATAGTGTGCATGGTCGATTGAATGAACAAATGAGTTTGTCTGGAGATAAATTAACTGTTGGTCGGCATGCCATTCAATTAAGTGCTATTCGAAATCCTAGTGAGTTACCTTGGCAAGATGTCGAAATTGCTTTCGAATGTACCGGCTTATTTACCACATGTGAAAAAGCAAAGTTGCATCTTAATAATGGTTCGCGGAGAGTGCTGGTTTCAGCGCCTTGCAATGATGCGCACCGTACAATCGTATTTGGTGTAAATGATCATATGTTGACAAAAGACGATCATGTTATTTCGAATGCATCTTGTACGACAAATTGTCTGGCGCCAATGGCAATGGTGTTAGATGAAACCTTCGGGATAAAGACTGGTTACATGACGACAATTCATGCTTTCACGGGAGACCAACCAACTCATGATGCAAATCATCGTGACTTTTATCGTAGTCGGGCGGCGTCACTTTCAATGACACCGACATCAACGGGAGCGGCAAAAGCAATTGCACTCGTTCTTCCCCAGTTAAAAGGTAAGTTAGAAGGATCTGCCGTGCGTGTTCCCGTCCCGAATGTTTCAATGGTTGACCTCACTTTTGTTCCAGAAAAAACGGCAAAGAAAGATGAAATCAATTCACTAATGGATAAAGCCTCTCGAACATCGCTGGCAGGGATACTGGCCTATGATGAGGCTCCGTTGGTCTCGGTAGACTTTAATCACGACCCTCATTCTGTTTGTTTTGCGCCTTCGCAAACTGCGGTGACGGAGGATGGTCTTATTCGTGTGGTCGGTTGGTACGATAACGAGTGGGGTTTTTCCAATCGGATGATTGATACCGGTCGACGGATTGGTCAGTTATTACATAGTTAATTTAAAGACATTAGCGGAAAAAAAGTTGGTTTCTCGAGTAATTCCAGTTGATTCTTTCGACATCGTTATTTTTGGTGCGACTGGTGACTTGGCTCGCCGAAAGATTCTTCCAGCATTATTTCATCGTTATGCAGTTGGGCAAATGCCAGATGAAGCGCGTATTCTTGGTGTTGCAAGAAGAGAAATTAATCAGCAAGCGTTCAAGACTTTGGTTCGCGACAATTTGATCGAATTTACACAATTGGCAGTCAAAGAGCCAAAACTTTTGAAGAGTTTTCTCGAAAAACTGACATATTTTCGTGTAGATGTTCATGGTGAAGACGGTTGGAGTGATGTGTCGGGAGCGCTGCGATCAAATGTCAAAAGAGTGTTTTGTTTTTCCGTCTCGCCGTCCTTTTTTGGTTTAATTGCGTCGAAGTTACATGCAACTGGTCTTGCAAACCCGGATTGCCGGATCCTTATTGAAAAACCATTTGGACATAATCTGATTGCTGCAAAGTCATTGAATAACGAACTTTTGAATCTTTTTTCAGAACATCAAATTTATAGAATTGATCATTATCTTGGAAAGGAGACTGTTCAAAACCTGATGGCATTACGTTTTTCTAACGCACTTTGGGAGCCATTATGGAATTCGACACATATTGATCATGTTCAAATCACAGTTGCGGAGACTATTGGAGTTAGTGGTCGGGGAGATTATTATGATAGATCTGGAGCCATGCGTGACATGGTTCAAAATCATTTGATGCAATTACTTTGCCTTATTGCGATGGAACCACCTGCAAGGTTTGAACCAAATTCTGTTCGTGATGAAAAAGTTAAAGTTATTCAGTCATTGGAACCTGTATTGCCGACAGATATAGTACGGGGCCAGTATCGTGATAAGACCGGAAATGAAACTTATCGTAATCACGTCAATAATCCTGATAGCAATACTGAGAGCTTTGTTGCGATGAAGGTAAATATTGGTAACTGGCGTTGGGCTTCTACGCCTTTTTATTTAAGGACTGGCAAAAAATTAAAGTCGCAAAGTTCAGAAGTTGCTATTATTTTTCGTGATCCCCCTCATATGATTTTTCCGATCTCTGAAGAACGAAAAAGTAATGCTCTGATTATTCGACTTCAACCGAATGAAGGGATAAAATTACATAATATGATTAAGGAACCTGGCCCAGGTGGATTTCGATTGACTGATGTTTCGCTTGATATGACATTCGCAAATACACTTGGGACAGGCGGCAATTCGCAGGATGCTTATGAACGTTTGATTATGGATGTTATTCGAGGAGATCAAACATTGTTCATGCGTGGTGATGAGGTTGAAGCGGCGTGGGCGTGGGTAGATCCCATTATCGCTGAATGGGAGCAAACCGACGTGCTGCCAGCGTTTTATCAAAACGGGAGCTCTGGACCTGATCAAGCTACGTCCCTGTTACATCGTGATGGCAGAGAATGGCGTGACATCTGTTAATAGGCTTATTGATGAAACTGAATGCAAATATTCAAAAAGTAACTGAACGCATTATTCGGAGAAGCGAAGTCACTCGAGAACGCTATCTGGATCGAATCAATGCTGCAAAATCAAAAGGGGTGGCGCGTTCGCATTTGTCATGTAGTGGGCAAGCCCACGCCTATGCTGCTTCAGGTCAAGATAAATCAATACTAACAGACGGAAAAGCTGGTAATCTGGCGATTGTAACTGCTTACAATGATATGCTATCGGCTCATCAACCGTTTGAGACTTATCCTCAAATGATTAAGGCAGCTGTTCGAGAAATAGGTGGCACTGCGCAGGTCGCTGGCGGCGTTCCTGCAATGTGTGATGGTGTTACTCAGGGCGAATTCGGCATGGAATTAAGCCTGTTTTCTCGTGACGTCATTGCACTGGCTGCTTCTGTTGCGCTTAGCCATAATACTTTTGATGCAGTTGTTTTTTTGGGTGTTTGCGACAAAATTGTACCCGGATTAGTCATTGCTGCTCAAACTTTTGGTCATCTGCCAGCCGTATTTATTCCTGCCGGACCAATGCAAAGCGGTCTTGCCAATGATGAGAAGGCTAAGGTTAGGCAGCAGTTTGCTGAAGGAAAAATTGGTCGAGGGGAATTGCTTGCTGCTGAAATGGCCGCTTATCACAGTCCCGGTACTTGTACGTTTTATGGAACGGCAAATACAAATCAAATGCTAATGGAATTCATGGGATTACATCTTCCAGGTGCAAGTTTTGTAACGCCGAATACACCGTTAAGAACTGCGTTGACTGCAGAAAGTGCCTGTCAGGCACTAAGATTAAGTGCTACTGGCCATTGTTATACACCTGTTGGTAGTGTTCTTGATGAGCGTACCTTTGTTAATGCAATGGTTGGTCTAAATGCTACTGGGGGATCTACAAATTTATTAATTCATCTTGTTGCTATGGCGAGGGCAGGTGGAATTTTGATTGATTGGGAAGATTTTGAAGATGTGAGTGAGGTTACGCCTTTGATGGCACGGGTTTACCCAAATGGTCTGGCAGATGTTAATCATTTTCATGCGGCTGGTGGTCTTGGATTGATGATCAGAGATTTGTTGCGAGCAGGTCTATTGCATCCTGACACAATTACAATAGCTGGTGAAGGTCTTGAGCAATATACAAAAGAACCATTTTTGATTGACAATAAGTTGAACTATCGGGAATGTCCTAAAGAAAGTGCAAATGATTCAGTATTGCGTTCTGTAGATAATCCGTTTCAACCTACCGGCGGAATTAAACAGTTATGTGGTTCGTTAGGAACATGCATTATGAAAGTATCAGCGGTTTCTTCCGAACATCGCCTGGTTGAAGCACCTGCACGCGTTTTTCATGATCAAACTGAAGTTAAAAACGCGTTTAATGCTGGTGAGTTTACCGATGATGTCGTGATTGTTGTTCGGTTTCAAGGGCCAAGGGCCAACGGTATGCCAGAACTGCATAGCCTTACGCCTGTATTATCTATTTTACAGGGACGAGGCCAGAAAGTTGCATTAGTTACTGATGGTCGTATGTCGGGTGCCTCAGGTAAGGTTCCTGCTGCTATTCATGTATGTCCAGAAGCTTGTGATGGTGGCCCGCTTGCGAAAGTAATGGATGGCGATATTCTGCGTGTTGATGCCATTAACGGTGTTATTGATAATCTGACGGGTGATTTCATTTCCCGTCCTGCGATGATCACTGATCTTACTGCCAATCAATATGGAGTTGGGCGTGAGTTGTTTTCAACTTTTCGTAATTCGGTAAATGCCGCAACGGCTGGCGCAACAATTTTTGAATTTGACCGATGAGTATGCCACCGCAACGATCTAGTGAATTAATGCGTGGGCTATGCGGTATGGCTCCTGTTATTCCTGTACTGGTTGTTGAGGACGTAAGAACGGCAAGAATACTAGCTGAAGTCTTGGTGCGGGGAGGATTACGCGTTTTGGAGGTTACGCTTCGTACACCGGCTGCGCTAGAATCAATTCGCGCGATGATTGATGTTGAAAATGCCTATGTTGGTGCTGGAACCCTGCTGACGTCAAATGATGTTCGGAATGCCAAATTAGCCGGCGCTAAATTTGGCGTATCACCCGGTGCAACGGATGAATTGTTAAACGCATGTGAAGAGTACGGTTTACCACTTTTGCCTGGGGCAGCGACGGCTAGCGAAGCGATGCAATTGTTATCGCGGGGCTATAATATGTTAAAGTTTTTTCCTGCTGAGGCATCTGGTGGAGTCTCCGTTCTCAAGTCTTTGGCTGAACCTCTTCCGCAGATTCAGTTTTGTCCGACTGGCGGTGTTAATCCGCGTAATGTTGTACGTTATTTGGCGCTGAGTAATGTCAGTTGTGTTGGTGGAAGCTGGGTGGCTCAGCGAGAGATGATCGGTAATGCGTGTTGGGGTGATATTGAAGCTTTAGCAGCTGAAGCCGCAAAATTAAGTCAGGCCATTTAACTCTCAGAGTTGTGAGCAGAATATTTTGTTTTGTCAACGAGAAGTGTCAGATTGTTTAACTTGCTGCCGCGATTTTTTTTGATATTGTTTTGAAAGAAGTGATTTTTTTCATATGATCTGAAAAACAAGTCGAAGATTGTGTCATCAAGTTGGAAGAAGAACTAAAAATAAAACGAGTATTTTTATTTGTTGTTGTTAGCATGATCAATGACTACTAGCTTAACCATTTTCATCAACAGCGACTTCTCGCTGATCGATTTGAAAAACAATCTTGATGACGACAATATTTCTTAATTAAGCGTAACTATTCAGGTACTAAATATAGTAATTTCGATATCATGTATACCACACTGAGTTATTTTATCTATCTATTCTCAATTGTTCTCATGCAGAAATTCAATTTAACGAAATAAAGCATCTATATACTGCATATCATTATAAATTAAGTACTATATATAGATTGATCCATACCTGAATAGTTACAATTAAGCTAAGATGCCGTCATTCGTTTGACGAATCAGTACTTATTTTTAATTCACATGTAAGAATAACAAATATGCGATATTCTAAATATAAAAGATGGGTTACAAGTCGTAAATTGGTTAGTTTTTCGCATAAAACTCAACAACTAGATTGGGTTCCATAAATACTGGATATGGCACATCATTCAAATGAGGAGTTCGCAAGAAATTTGCTGTCATTTTTGAATGATCAACGTCAATGTAATCAGGCACATCTCTTTCACGCAATTGAGTTGCTTCCAATACAATTGCAAGTTGCTTTGAGCGTGATTGAATTTCAATGATATCCCCTTCGCTCACTCTGAAAGACGGAATATTCACTTTTTGTTCGTTTACCGTAATGTGTCCGTGATTAACAAATTGTCGAGCAGCAAAAATCGTAGATACAAATTTCGCTCGATACACAACAGTATCAAGACGACGCTCTAGTAATCCGATAAGATTTTCTCCGGTATCACCTTTCTGCCGTTCAGCTTCAGCGAATATTCGACGGAATTGCTTTTCAGTAATATCGCCATAATATCCCTTGAGTTTTTGTTTGGCGCGCAATTGAATGCCAAAGTCAGATAATTTACCTTTTCGGCGCTGACCATGCTCCCCTGGTCCGTAGTCACGGCGATTTACCGGTGATTTTGGTCGACCCCAAATATTTTCACCCATTCGGCGGTCAATTTTGTACTTGGCAGACGTGCGTTTTGTCACGGCTGATCTCCTCTATAGACTTAAAGAGGGCGTTGTCCTTTCCATCGGATGTAATTCCAAGGCGACAGGCATCTTTTTACAAAGGCCACCAACACCAATAAAAAAACCTATAATAACCATTTCAATAAATCTGTCAAGGCTTTGTATGGGATTTCGAAATCAATTCTTGATAATTTTGCTGTGACATTTGTAATCAGTATAGTAAGTTATGAAAAAGGGAGATAAGTGAAGGAAAATGATGGAAAAAGGTTAATGTTATTACTTAAACCAAATTCAGGTGTGATGAAAATTTCTCCGTATTTGGGCGGACAATCACACATTGATGGACTTTCAGATGTTTTGAAGTTGTCTTCCAACGAAAACCCAGTCGGTCCAAGTCCGCAGGTAGTAAATGCTATTGCTTCGGCGGCGTCAAAAGTACACAGATACCCGTCTCGGAATCATACCACCCTCCGTGAACGCATTGCGGAACTACACGGGCTGAATCCTGATCAAGTCATTATTGGTGTCGGATCGGATGAAATTCTTACCCTACTGGCGCTAGCTTATGCCGATAGTGGTACTGAAGTTGTTTATCCCGAACATGGTTTTTTACTATATCCAACAATTGCACATATTGTAGGTGCATATCCAATTGAGGCGAAAGAAACTGAGCGATGTGTTGATATTTCTTCAATTTTGGATTCAATAACTCCGAAGACGCGATTGGTTTATATTGCTAACCCTGCCAATCCATCGAGTACGATGCTGGAAGAAGATGTAATCGCGCAACTATGTGATTCGCTTCCTACGAATTGTTTATTAGTACTTGACGGCGCTTATGCAGAATTCGTTGAGGGGTTTGATGGCGGTGCAGGTTTTGTGAGAAAATATGAGAATGTGGTTATGACTCGGACATTTTCGAAAATCTATGGTCTGGGAGGATTGAGAGTTGGCTGGGGTTATGCATCTGCAAGCGTGATTGACGTACTAAATCGTATCCGCGGACCTTTTAATATGTCTAACATTGCTCTTGCAGGTGCGGAAGCCGCGATTCTTGATCAAGTCTATGTCAAAAAGTGCAGAGATATAAATTCACAGCAGCGAATGCGGTTATGTGACGGGTTTAGGCAATTAGGGATTAAATGTGACAAGAGTTATACTAATTTTGTCCTTGCGAGGTTTAACAACAAAAAGACTGCTGATTTTGTCAATAATTTCTTAAAGAGTCAGGGTATTATTGTTCGTGATGTTAAGGCCTATAAAATGCCTGAGGCTTTAAGAATTACTGTTGGTACTCCTGATGATAATGATCGTGTGCTGAATTCGGTCAAACTTGCTTTGGAAACGACATGCCAGTGATTTACAATCGTATTACACTCATTGGCTTAGGCTTGATAGCCTCTTCAATGTATTGGTCAATTAAACGAAAAAAACTTGCAAACGAAGTTGTTGGTTATGCAAGAACGCACAAAACGCGTGAGATTGCTCGGAAAATTGGTCTTTGTGATCGCGTGTGTGAGACGGCAACTGATGCGGTTGACGGAGCAGATTTGGTGGTTTTGTGCGTGCCGGTAAGAGCAATGGGAGAAGTCGCAAAGACAATCTCGCCCGCTTTAAAGTCGTATGCTACAGTAAGCGATGTTGGGTCGGTAAAGCGATATGTTATTGAACAAGTCTCAGAACATTTGCCACCTCACGTAGACTTTGTGCCAGCGCATCCAATCGCCGGAACCGAGCAATCGGGTCCTACTTCTGGGTTTGCAGAACTTTTTGAAAATCGCTGGTGTATGATCGTTCCTGTTGAACCGAAAAATGAAAATGCTATTGATCGTTTGCAGAGTTTTTGGGAAGCAATGGGGTCGAAGACTGTGTTGATGAACCCCGATCACCATGATTTAGTACTGGCTGTGACAAGTCATGCGCCACATCTCATTGCTTATACAATGGTTGGTGTTGCGGATGATATGAGACGTGTAACAGATGAAGAAGTTATTAATTATTCTGCGGCAGGATTTAGGGATTTTACTAGAATTGCTGCATCAGATCCAATTATGTGGCGGGATATTTTCTTAACCAATAAAGATGCAACTTTAGAAATTCTTGGTCGCTTTACCGAAGAGTTGTTCGCATTACAACGTGCAATTCGTATTGGGGATGGCAATCAAATCCAAGAGTATTTGACTAGGACTCGTTCAATTCGTCGAGGAATCATTGAAGCAGGGCAAGATACAAGTGCGCCTAATTTTGGTCGTGAAAGAGGCAGCAGCTGACATTCTTAAACAACGAGTTACAATATTTCGCTATTGGTTTTGACTTTTTGACATGATTCTGGTAGTTTATTCGTAACCTTGAAAAATCAAGCGTTACAAGTGATGAGAATTGAGTGTTGGTAAATTTAGTCAATGGAATTATCACTCACCATTGCTCAAAAAGAAGATCAGGCACTAACGAATGTTAAACTTCAGTCAAGAAAAGCAACCACGATTTTCGAAGCCAATCAAACAGATCTTGGTTATGTTGCTTGTTTTGGGTTTGTCGGCAGGAGGAGTTTTCTTGGCGTTACCTCGCGTTTTGCCGATTTTTCTGGCCAATTATTATCTGAATGGGTTTATTTTATTTGTCTTTTTTATCGGTGTGATGGTTTGTTTCTGGCAAGTTTTTCAGTTAATTGGAATGGTGAAGTGGATTGAAAGATTAACGGCTTCTGACATGAATCCGTCTGGTAATGATCGTTCATTGGGAGCCTCACCAACGCTCTTGACGCCCTTAGCAGCAGTTTTGCGATCCGGTGGTGAGCGCTTGCAAATAAATCCGGTATCATCTAGGTCAATTCTGGATTCCGTTGCTCAGCGTATTGAGGAATCTCGCGATATTTCAAGATATATTGTAAATTTGCTGATTTTTCTTGGGCTATTAGGTACATTTTATGGCCTAGCAACGACTATTCCCGCAGTTGTTGACATCATTCGTAACTTAGTACCTGCTCCGGGTGAAACTGGGAGTATAATATTCAGTCGTTTAATGAGCGGACTGGAAACCCAGTTGGGCGGTATGGGAGTGGCTTTCGCATCGTCACTGCTTGGATTGGCGGGATCATTGATTGTCGGACTGCTCGAACTTTTTGCCGGACATGGACAAACCCGCTTTTATCGAGAGTTAGAGGAATGGTTATCTTCTATAACGCGGCTTAGCTTCGCTGTATCGGAGGAAGCCCTTCAAGATAATTCCTACATTCCTATTGTATTGACCCAGCTATCACAACAGATTGATGCATTACAGAAAGGCAATGAGCAGATCGATATAAACTTCAAGAATTTAGACGAAAGATTGCACTCTTTAACCTCATCTTTAGAGACGCTTGTTTCCAGCCTTGAAGATGAGAATCAGGCATTGCGAATTTTGGGAGAATTATCAACGGGTCAAGATCGCATAACAGAGTTGTTAACACATGTTAATGATGAGGAGTTAAATGCAGAAACACGCATGCGACTACGATCGATTGACGTACAAATGCTACGTATTCTTGAAGAAATTGCATCGGGGAGACAAGAACTTTTGTCAGTCCTTCATAAAGAAATTGATACTGCACTAGAAATGTTTGCTGGGAATCGTGTCGGTCAAAGGCTTCGATCAGATTCCAAAAAATTAGATTAGTCCAAGGAGAAATTAACCATGGCGCTAGCAAGGCGCACTGGGCAGAGGTTACAAGGTGCAATTTGGCCTGGATTTGTTGATGCAATGACTGGTCTTTTGCTGGTTTTGATTTTTGTTTTGTCGATTTTTATGTTGGTTCAATTTGTGCTCCGGGAGACTATCTCTACTCAGGAAAGTGAATTGGATGGTTTGGAAGAAGGAATTTCTGCATTAGCTGAATTACTTGAACTTGAAGAACAACGTTCTAGCCAGTTAGAAAAAAACATTGGTACGTTAACGTCTGATCTAAATCGGGCCGAAGACCAAATAGCAACGCAAATTATTCAGATTAAAGGTTTGCAAGAAGAGCGTGCTACACAAGATACAGCGTTGGCAGAATCTCAGTCACGAATTTCTGATTTTGAACGGCAGATTGTTTCTTTACTCGCTAATCAGTCGCGTAATGTTACAACAATTGCGGAATTGGAGGTAGCGCGTGATAACCTCGAGTCAGAACAAAAATCCTTAAATGTAGCGCTCGTAGAGTTACGTTCAGAAATTAATGCCCAAACTGAAGCAGCGCGTTTGGCGGCGGCCAGACGTGAAGCGTTAGAGTCGCTGATAGAGGAACTTAGAATCGAGAAATCCGAAGCACAGAATCGAATAGGTGACCTTGAAATACAGTTATCGGAAGAAGAATCGGCGCGAATTGTCGAAGCTGAGGCGGCGAGAGTTCTGCGGTCACGACTTGAAAAGTCTGATAGTGAACTGTCTTCGATGACGCTTGCGTTAGAGCAGCAAAGAGCGCAGGCGGAAGAAACACTGACATTATTGGCAGCTGCGCAGAGTACTCGTGAAGACTTAAGTCAGCAGCTTATTGCTGCATTGTCGCAAATTGAGAATACGCAACAGCAACTTGTGGAGCAATCTGCATTGCAGGCATTGTTGGACGACGCGCGTGAGAAAGTAACAGGCTTGGAGGTGATACTTAATGATAATGAGGTGGAAATTACAGCGCTAAAATTACGCCTACAGTCGTTAATAGGAGAGCAAAAACAACTTACCGATGAGTTGCGTGACAACCAAGCTGACAAAGAGCAATTACAAAATGACTTATTGGAAGTGATGGCCGCTCGCCAGGCCGCCGAAACGCTCGCCGATCAACAACTTGATCTTGCGGAACAGCGCGCGATTTTACTCGCCACAGCCAATGCAGCTCTATCACGTGAAGAAGCTTTATCTGCTGAAAGTCGTCGTGCACTCGCACTCGTTAATCAACAGGTTTTGGAATTTCGAGATCAAATTGAAACTCTACAAGTGCTACTTGCTGACTCTCGCGAGCGTGATGAAGCTGCGAGAGTACAAATTCAGTCTTTAGGTTCAGAACTTAATGCAGCACTTGCGCGCGCTGTTGCGGAAGAGAAAAAACGGCGGCAATTGGAAGAAGCTGAGCGAATGAGGATCGAAGAAGAAGCACGAAAACTAGCGGAAGAAAAGCAAAATCTTGAAGATTATCAATCAGAATTTTTTGGGCGAATGCGAGAGGTATTATCTGGACAGGATCGTGTTCAAATTGTCGGGGATCGGTTCATCTTTTCCTCAGAGGTACTGTTTGCCACTGCAAGTGCTGACTTATCGACCGAAGGGATGATTGAAATCGCCACTGTTACCAACGTGTTGAACTCAATTATTGACGAAATTCCGACTGATATTGACTGGGTCATTCAAGTCAACGGGCATACCGACGATAAACCGTTAACAGACGGTTATCAATTTTCCGACAATTGGGAACTCAGTCAAGCGCGGGCGCTATCAGTCGTGCGATATATGATTGACCGGTTGGGGTTTCCGCCGAACCGGTTGTCTGCAAATGGGTTTGGCGAATTTCAACCGATTAATCCTCAGTCAACGGATGTTGCACGAGCACAGAATCGGCGAATTGAATTAAAAATAACAGAGAAATGACAAAGGGAAATGATTAGAGTTTTGTGGCATTAACTGTGTTGCTTTACTCGTTCGTTGACTGAATGCAGAATGATTCTGGTTTTTTTGGTATTAGATCAGTCTAAAATTTTGAAAAAGGAGGCTCTGAGGAGCTACTTGCAAAAGTTGGCGGAAATTTTGGATGCGATACCAGAAGAGAGGGTAAGATAAAATTTCAGCAATCGCTCGATGGATGCAAGCCCTCAGAAGCTGATTTATTCGATAAAATCAGCTCACATTATTATCATATCGGACATCATGCGAACATCCACGCCAGCGAAGCCCGTGGGCTTGCACGTCCACGTCAAAGACAGAATGAAGGGTGCTGTTAGGTGCATAGTTTTCGTCACTGATCAACAGTCAAGGCGAAGATACCGAAAAACAAATCACACGCGACGTTCACCGCACCCGGAACCCAGAGAGGTCGGCCCCCATCGCTGTCCTTTCACGCTGCGTTCACCCGCTCAACATGGGCGCGCTGTTTGAATTGATGTTTTGGTGGGTCAATATGACCCGCCGACCGTCAAGCAAGGGCCTTAAGACGGCGATGTTCTCTAAGGGCCACATTCCGACGGGCGAAATGCACGAAGAAATTGGCAACCATCGCTCATCAGTGCACCTTTCACCAAGAAACCTTCAACGCACTTCGAATACGCCGGTTGGCGGAAACAAACGAGATTGGCCCGAAGACCTTGGCTTACGGTGTTACAAGCAGCATTCTGGACACACGAATGCGGGTACGGACGAATGCTCAAAAATCAGCCGTCCGCCGCGCTTACAACGCGCCGTACAAGCCTCTCAAATGGATGTTTTGGACATCCAGTGTAATATCAAGCAAGGGTGTGGTTCTCATATGGTGTGGGAGCACTCTACCACATTCCCAACAAAAGCAAATAGCAGCGGCGAAACAGGTCAGATAGGGAAAAATGTAGATCGATCGGACGATGTTTCGCAAAATCAGGTGAATCTTGCGTGATGAGCGAAATTTGACAAATAATTATCGTGTCATATCAATGGTTTACAAAATTTGCCCCACACCATATGAGAACCACACCCTCAAGCAATCAGCGTTTGGGATGCTGCGTGCATCCAGACCTTTCCAGTGGATTTCGCTTTTCGAAGCAACCTCAATTCTATGGCAGGACAGACCGGCAATGCGTTTGCAAGTCGCCCTTGCAAAAGTGTTCGGTGACTATGTCGTGCGTCATTTCACATTTTGCAAAACCGTTCAACGGTATAATGGCAACTATTTTTAAGGTTCGGGTGCGAACGGTCGACATGTTCGGGTGTTAGCGTTCGTAATGCAATTAGCCAATTATTCAATAGTCAAAAATGTGCATGACGCGTACGCACAAATGTTATAGTTAGTGTCTGTAAAAAAAACCCTAAATTCGATATTAAAACGCGAATAACTTGACTCTTTTGTCATTTTTCTCTGGCGAAGATTGCGGGTATTTGGGACAATATCAGCAATTACACCCAAGATTTGCCCCAAATCAGCAAATCTTCGCC